>CALPMR020000022.1 GCA_943324725.2 Bordetella parapertussis
CTGTGCGGCCCCTCAGACCATGGGTCTGTGCCGTAGGACTGAACATAAGGAGCAAGGGCTCCCTGAACCATCGCCAAACAGGAGTGGATCATCGACAGCTCCCTAGACGCAGGAAGCAGAGCCAGCATCAACCCTTGCCCGGCGGCGATGCGGACCATCTCGCTCCACAGACGATCACGATGAATATCGGCGAAAACAGCGAGGTCGACAATGATCAGATCGGCCCAACCTGTGGGATAGATTTCAAGATCTTGTGGATCACAAATCTTATCCCAAGCAGGTGGGTCAATATCAATCTGATTGATCAGCTCAGCTGGACATCCAATAAAGTCAATAAGCGAGAGATTTGCACAAACAATGGCACAGTTTATGGGGCGAACAAGCTGAGCCCTTAAGGATTGAACTAAATGTTTCAACATATTAACAAGACCATTAAGGCGCGCCCACGAGAGACGCTGTACAGAGGGTCAGGATACTACAGAAGAAGCAGTAAAGCCTGCCCGCTGGCCGCTGGGAATTAAACATATCAACGATCTACCCTTCATGCCTGACTGTCAACAGTCTGCTCAGCATTCTGCCGATTCAACACTTCTTCAAGCCCTGCCAGATCTTCATCGGTGATCTTGGTTTGCATGGGGCAATGTTTAGGACCACACATCGAACAGAACTCAGCCTGCTTGTAGATATCGGCCGGCAGCGTTTCATCGTGGTATTCACGAGCACGCTCAGGATCAAGCGAGAGATCAAACTGCCGGTTCCAATCAAATGCATAGCGGGCACGGCTGAGTTCATCATCGCGGTCTCTAGCTCCCGGACGATGGCGAGCGATATCGGCAGCGTGTGCGGCAATCTTGTAGGCAATTAAGCCATTGCGAACGTCTTCAGCGTTGGGCAGTCCTAGATGCTCCTTGGGTGTGACGTAACAGAGCATGGCCGTGCCATACCACCCCGCCATCGCCGCCCCAATGGCGCTGGTGATGTGGTCATAGCCGGGAGCGATATCGGTAACGAGAGGACCGAGGACATAGAAGGGGGCTTCGCTACATTCCTCCATTTGCTTGCGGACATTGAACTCAATCTGGTCCATCGGCACATGGCCGGGACCTTCCACCATCACCTGCACGCCATGCTTCCAGGCACGACGAGTGAGTTCACCCAGGGTTTTTAATTCAGCAAGCTGCGCCTCGTCAGATGCGTCATGCAGGCACCCAGGACGCAGGGAATCACCGAGGGAGAAGCTACAATCGTAACGCTTGAAGATTTCGCAAATATCATCAAAATGGGCGAACAAGGGATTCTGCTTGTGGTGATAGAGCATCCACTGAGCGAGGATGCCCCCGCCACGACTGACGATCCCCGTGAGACGACCCTTCACCTTGGGCAGATGTTCAATCAGCAGTCCTGCATGGATAGTCTGATAATCAACACCCTGCTGACAATGCTTCTCGATGATGTGAAGAAAGTCGTCTGCGGAGAGCTTTTCAATCGAGCCATGTACACTTTCAAGGGCCTGATAGACGGGCACTGTGCCGATCGGCACCGGCGAAGCTTTGATAATCGCCATGCGCACGTCATCAAGGTTGACGCCACCGGTGGAGAGATCCATCACGGTATCGGCTCCGTACTTCACGGCCAGCTCCAACTTCTTGAGCTCTTCGCTCACATCGCTGGCATTGGGCGAGGCACCGATATTGGCATTCACCTTGCAGCTACTGGCGATTCCGATCGCCATCGGCTCAAGGTTGGTGTGGTTGATGTTGGCCGGAATGATCATCCGGCCTCTGGCCACCTCCTCCATGACCAAGGATTCCGGTAAGTTTTCCCGTTTAGCCACGTAGGCCATTTCCTCGGTGACCAGCCCTTGCCGCGCGTAATGCAGCTGCGTAACGTTACCTCCGGAGCTGATGGCGGGACGACGCTTCTCGATCCAGGCGCTGCGCATGACGGGATAAGGAAAGAACAGACCGGCCAAGACTGAAGCAAGGACGGCAAGGGGGTGCTGCCTGAGTTCATTTCCACTTCCCTGCGCCGGCATAACCCGGACCAGGTTCGGAGGGTGTGATCTCAGCCCGAGACGCAGTGGTCTGTTGACCCAGCGCCGGGCACCCCTAGTGACCGCAATAACTTAGCAAGGATGGGACGGAGTTGAGGGGCATACCATCGGACGAACCACGGAAGCGCACCCCAAAGCTCCATCTGCCTTAGCCACGGGCTAGTGGACCGGCCGCAAGACCGAGAATGGCCACCTCAGACCTTCGAGGAAAACTTAACATAAAACAAACAATTCTCTCATGCAGCAATGCCGATCACAATCGTCGGGACTTCCGTGATTGATCAGTTTTAGATTGCAACCATTAACCCCAGTCTTGCGAACATAACATGCCACTTGACTGGAGCATTTGATCGCACTCTCTATAGGTCAAGTTTACTTTGAGGAAAAAACCAGCGAACAGAACATCTGCTTACTCCTGCTGATTACGACTTCTGTCAATGGCTTCAATCTGCCTACGACAAAGCAAGTCCCAGGCACCACAAAATAGCTCTCGGCACAGGCGACAGCGGTCAATCATTGATGCAGCTTAAGCGACATAATCACTCTAGATTTTTCCGGAGCAACAAAAAATCCATGGCCATGCTAGGAGCAATGGACACGCGATTCACTTTGGACGCGAATGCCCCTGATGACCTTGGCTTGATACTATTTGATTCATCGACCGACCAGCAATTTTGCGAACATGAGATGAGGCCGATCCTTGACTTCCTTGTAAATCCTTCCGAGATACTCACCAATGATTCCCAGTCCCAACAGCTGTGCACCGCCAATCACCATCATCACGACCATCAAGGACGACCAAGCCGGCAGAGTTCCACCCGTGGCATGGTTGTAGAGAATAGCGAAAAACCAATCGCAGATGCCAATGCCATCAATATCCCCATATAACTGATAAGACGCAACGGTTTATTCGAAAAGGAGACAATTCCATCAAGCGCCAGGAACAATGACTTGGCGAACGGATACTTCGAGGATCCAGATTATAACCGTAAGGCCAGCGCGACTACCAAAAGCGCTGCTGGGAGCAGGTTTACTGAGCTACTCGGGCCTTGCCTTCACGTCGTCAGTCTCAACAGACAGGTGGCGGAACCAGCGGCTTCCGCATGAACTCCAGGCATTCATGCCAAAAGCCTACCCTCCCCTGAGAAACAAAAGCTATAAGCAACTCAAGAAACTAGTGACAACCCTAGAGAAGAATCCGAGATATGCCAACAGCCAGATCGCAGTTCTTCCATCTTCGATAACAATTAATGACTCCATCATTGCTGCCATGAGCAGTAACATCAGCAATCGCCTACTGCGAGCCTCACAGGTCGATCGGCACGATGGTTTCAACCTCGAGATCCTTGACGCAGATATTCTTATCGCCACTTCAGCCGATTCAGACGATTCAGTACACTTGGGGGCAGAGCATCGACGCGTCATGACTTTGCCTTCCCAGGCACTCTTTGACACTTCCACGCCGATCGGAGAGATCTTTGTGATGGACAGAGTCCTGAGCTTCCCTTTAGCTGATGGCAACACAGCTCACATTTTCCAGCGGATCCAGGTCGCTCCTTTCCGCAACGGAGTTATGGCAGCCTGGATGGAGAGAAAGCTTCATCAATTCTATCCAAATGTGCGGATCAACAACCGCAAGATCGTGGTCAGCTGAACCGACACAACCCTGTGGCCGGTCGAGCGCTGCCGCCACCCAGTGGTCGCTATCATCAGCTTGTCCATCAAGAACTCTGTGAACGCAGCAGCAACGGGCTGGTGGGGCTCGTGATCAGCTTTGCCCACGATCGCCACAAGAAAGCTATCCGTTTCCCTCACGAAAGAGAAGGACCATTGTGCTGTACTGCGTCATCATCCATGGAACTGATGACTTCATCCCATTATTGGGCAGATGCAGTCCAGATTTGACCCAAACACCCCAGCTGGATCGATTCCACATTCCGACTTCTGGAGGCCAGTGGGTGCCACAACACTGTGGGCGCGTAAAATCGCTTGAATCCACGACCCAACTTCTTTCAATTCACAGATGAAACGAGTGGCAATTACGCAGTCAAACTACATCCCATGGAAGGGCTATTTTGACATCATTGCGGCCGTTGATGAATTCATCCTGTACGACGATGTGCAATTTACTCGGAGGGACTGGCGCAACCGTAATCAGATCAAGACGCCGCATGGGATGAAATGGTTGACTGTGCCCGTTGAGGTCAAGGGCAAATACCATCAAACGATCCGTGAAACCCGGATTGCGGGAAACGACTGGGCAAGAACCCACTGGAGGGCATTGGAACTCAATTACCGGCGAACAACCCACTTTGCAGAGATATCAGATTGGCTGAAGCCGCTCTACATCGGCTGCGAGGAGCTCGGGTTATCGCAGATCAACCGCCGCTTCCTTGAGGGGATCTGTGCCTACTTAGGCATCAGCACACGCATCACGAATTCCTGCGATTACGCACTGGCCGAAGGCAAAACCGAGCGGCTTATCGGCTTGTGCGAGCAGACAGGGGCAACGGAATACATCTCGGGACCTGCCGCACTTGCCTACATTGAGCCCGGGCTCTTCAAGCTTGCTAACATTGCCCTATCATGGTTCGATTACTCAGGCTATCCTGAATACCCCCAACCATGGGGCGGCTTCACCCATAGTGTCAGCATCCTTGACCTACTTTTCAACTGCGGCCCAAAGTCGGCTGAATACATGAAACATGCACAGCAATGATTCTCTCCGTTGTGGCCACGCTATACAACTCATCCGCCTACATAGAAGAGTTTACCCACCGCGTGACAGAAGTCGCACGAACGTTCGCCGGCGACAGCTACGAGATCATACTTGTCAACGATGGCTCGCCGGACGACAGCCTGCGACGCTCAGTGAATTTAACTGCCTGCAATCCACACCTTGTAGTCGTGGACTTATCCCGTAACTTCGGGCATCACAAGGCCATGATGACCGGGCTGGCATGGTCCTGCGGCAAGCATGTCTTCCTGATCGACAGCGACCTGGAAGAAGAACCGGAGTGGTTGCCGCTATTCAAGCGGCAGATGAAGGAAGACGAAGCCGACGTGGTCTACGGGGTACAGCAACACCGCCGGGGAGGCTGGGTGGAGCGCTTGAGCGGCAGCCTTTTCTATCGTCTGTTCCGGTTGCTCACGGGGATCGACCAGCCTGACAACATCGTCACGGCACGGCTGATGACTCGCCGCTACGTCAATGCTCTAATGCAGCACAAGGAACGCGAGCTGAACATAGGCGGCTTGTGGATGGAAACAGGATTCCGCCAGTCGTGCCAAGTGGTAAAGAAGCACGCAACAAGCTCAACCACATACACCTTAACTAGAAAGCTTAGACACTTCGTGAACGCCATGACCTCGTTCAGCAGCTTACCCCTAGAATTCACATTCTATTCAGGCGCAGCGCTCTCAATCACAGCCGCAATAT
This sequence comes from Bordetella parapertussis, assembly GCA_943324725.2. GTDB lineage: Bacteria > Cyanobacteriota > Cyanobacteriia > PCC-6307 > Cyanobiaceae > Cyanobium. Next base: position 5,493 of record CALPMR020000022.1, read on the forward strand.
ATATCTTTATACATCTTCTGCGCCATTTCTTGGTGGCCACGCCGCTCGACGGCTACGCTTCCATCGTCGCATCCATCTGGCTGTTCTCGGGGCTGATTATCTTATTCTTAGGACTACAGGGTATCTATATTGCCAAGATCTTCTCTGAAGTGAAGCAGCGTCCTTACACGATCATACGCCAGGTCTATCGAGGCTCCGATAAGGGGATCGAGCCATGAGCCACACGGGCGTGCCCTATGCCGACTACGGCGTTCTGCTGCGAGACGTCTCAACTGCTGATGTCGATCGTGCGGTTGAGGAAGTGCTCCGACTGGGCTATACACGCCTTGATGCTGGCTACACATCAGTTGAACTAGCGGAAATTTCCCAAGCGTTTGATGCTGCACATGAACGTTACTTGGAGCAGTGGGGCGAGGCACGTCTGCAGTCGCTGGATGAAAACAACACCCTCCGCGCACTCTGCACCCACGGTGGCCCCACCTTCGTGGCATTGGCATCCAATACCCTCCTATTGGCGGTGCTGGAGCGGCTGATCAAGGGCCGAATCATCCTGAATCAACAGAACGGCATCATCAACCCCCCAGGGAATACTTACAACCAAGGGGCATGGCACCGGGACCTTCCTTATCAGCATTTTGTCTCCAGCAGCCCCCTTGCTGTGAATGCTCTGTTCTGCGTGGACGACTTCACTGCCGACAACGGCGCCACTTTCGTGCTGCCCGCTTCCCACCGCACGGCGGCCTTCCCGTCCGATCACTTCGTGTACAATCAGGCCCTGCAGGTACAGGCTCATGCAGGAGAATTCCTCCTGCTTGACTGCATGACCTTTCACTCGGGAGGTTTTAACCAAACGAAACAGGCGCGTCGTGCTGTGAACCACATCTATACGATCCCAAACTTCAAGCAGCAGATCAAGCTTCCCGGCATTATCGACAAGCAGGGATTGACACCACAGCAGCTAGCTCTGTTCGGATTCGACTACCAGGAGCCAACCTCAATCGCGGCCTACTTGGAGTCCCGTGCAAGATGAGACAGCCCCACAAGCCCCTCAACATTCCGCACGGCGGACAGAAGCAGAGCCAATGAGCAGAGTGCTGCCGCCAGGGACCCTGCTGCAGCTGAGCTACCTCCGCGAGCGACTGGAGGGTATCCAGCCCGGCCGTTTTGTTGAGGTAGGGCCCGGCGAAGGCGAAATCACTCACCTGCTACTGGAGCTCGGATGGACTGGCGAATCGTTCGACCTGGATCCGCACACGATCGCCGACTTGCATGAGCGCTTCGTCCCAGAGATTGCCGCAAATCGCTACCGACCAGTCCATGAGGACGTGTTATGCCTGGCGAATAGGGCGGCCTACGCCGATCTCGTGATCTCCTGCATGGTGATGGAGCACATGGACGACAGGGCCGAACCACGCTTCATGCACAAGGCGGCAAGCCTGCTGAGGCCTGGGGGCCGCATGATCGGCCTGGTGCCCGCATCGCCAGCACACTGGGGGATTGAAGACGACATCGCAGGCCACTTTCGGCGTTACACACGCGAAGCACTCCACCTCCTGGCCGCTGCAACAGGCTGGAATGTCGAGCACCTGTCGGGCCTTACATATCCGTTGTCCAACATGCTGCTGCCCGCCTCCAACCACCTGGTGTGCCGCAGCGAGGCCCACAAGCTGAGGCTCTCCGCAGAGGAAAGAACGCGCCTTTCGGGCCGCCGGAGCGTGAAATACAAGACCTATCTACCACCAATCCTGGGATTACTTTCCAACAGGTACATGCTCGCCCCAGCACACTGGCTCCAGAAAGTCTGTGGAGACAACCGCGCAGCCCTGGTGCTTTACTTCGAAGCCAGACCAGCCGAGAGGCGAGCGGCGCGATGAATGATGCACCCCGGGATCTGATCGGCCAGGTGGCCGACTACTACAAGGGCAAGCTCGCTCAGCATGGCGAGACAGCGCGTGGAGTGGACTGGAATGGCGAGGAGAGCCAGGTCCTCCGTTTCGAACAGATCAGCCGCGTGATCGACACCGGTGAAGTTTTTACGGTGAACGACCTCGGCTGCGGCTGGGGCGCCTATTTCGCATTCCTGGCTGCACACCATCGCGATTTTTCCTACGCCGGTATTGACGTGGCGGAAGCGATGGTGCAGGCCGCCAGGAAGCGCTTCGCGGGCGACGGGCGCGCCCGCTTTGAGCATGGCAGCGCGCCCGCGGCCAGGGCGGACTACACCGTGGCCAGCGGCATCTTCAACGTGCGCCTGGACCACTCGGAAGCACACTGGCTCGACTACCTGAAATCGACGCTGGATGTCATCGATCGCGGCAGCCGACGCGGCTTCGCGTTCAACTGCCTGACCTCCTATGCCGATACTGATAAATTGCGGCCGCATCTCTACTACGCCGATCCCTGCACGCTGTTCGATCTGTGCAAACGCCGATACTCCCAGCACGTGGCCTTGCTGCATGATTATGGCCTATATGAATTCACAATCCTGGTAAGGAAACCGCTTTGAGCAAACCCCTCATTATCTTTGGCACCGGCGATATCGCCGAATTGGCTCATTTCTATTTCACGCACGCTCAGCGCCAAGTTGCCGCTTTCACCGTAGACGCCCCATACCTGAAGGAAGCGACCTTCCACGGTCTGCCGGTCGTGCCCTTCGAGGCCGTGGAGGGTACGCATCCGCCTACTGACTTCGACCTGTTCGTGGCTGTCAGCTACACCAAGCTCAACGCAGTGCGCAAGGATAAGTACCTAGCCACCATCGGCAAGGGCTACCGGCTGGCCAGTTATGTGAGCGACAAGGCCACCATTCTCAACCAAGGATGCATCGGAGACAACTGCTTCATCCTCGAGGACAATACGATCCAACCTTTTGTCACGATCGGCAACAACGTAACACTGTGGAGCGGCAACCACATCGGGCACCATTCAACCATTCATGACCACTGCTTCCTGGCATCGCACGTGGTGATCTCCGGCGGCGTTGACATCGGCGAACAGTCCTTCCTCGGCGTCAACGCCACCGTGCGCGACCACGTCCGCATCGGAGCGCGCTGCGTGATCGGGGCAGGTGCCTTACTGCTCCAGGATGCGGAGGCCGGAGGTGTGTACATGGGCAGGGGTACCGAGAGATCGCGTGTCCCCAGTACGAGGCTGCGCGGGATTTGAAGTATCGCTGGACCAAACTTGGCTGCCTCTACACGCCGGCTGAGCATGGCCGCCATCCGAAGCTGGCGACACATGCAGCCAACCCGTTGGCGATACACCTGAATAACAACGTATACCGGGTTTTCTATAGCGGCCGTGATATCGACAACCGGTCATCGGTGGGCGCCGTCGACATCGACATCGTCCGCCGCAGTGTCATTCAGGACCACCATGAACCTTTTTTCCTGCACGGACCGCCCGGTTCGTTCTATGCAGATGGCGTGAGCATCGGCAACTGCTTCCGCGCTGGCTCTCGCCAATACATCCTGTTCATGGGGTGGCAAGCAGCCGAGGGCAGCCAGTGGCGTGGCGACATCGGTGGACTGGAGGTGTTGCCAGACCTCGGCCTGGCGCTGGCGGGAGAACATCCCTGGCTGAGCGCTAACGAAACCGATCCAATCAGCCTGTCCTATCCCTGGGTCAGCGCACGGCCCGGCGGCGGCTACGACATGTGGTATGGCTCAACGCGCTGCTGGGATGCGGGCAACGGCGAGATGCTGCACGTTCTGAACCACGCCACCTCCAACGATGGGTTGCTCTGGACACGACACGGGCTGGCGATTCCCTTCGAGATCGGCCGCGCTCAGGCATTCTCGCGACCGACGGTGGCGCGCATGGAAGATGGCACGGTGCAGATGTGGTTCTCGTATCGCCCAGGGCGAGGCAAGACCTATCGGATCGGGTACGCCGTCGACAACGGCACGGGCTGGCGGCTGCAGCTGGACGATGGGGGAATCAATGTTTCCGCCGATGGCTGGGATGCCGAGATGATTGAGTATCCGTTCATATTCGATCACGGTGGGCAGCGCTACATGCTCTACAACGGCAACGGCTACGGGCGCACGGGATTCGGCTTGGCCGTCCTTGAGCATGGGTGAGGCCATAACTCCGACTGGCCGCCGCGGCGAGCTATTCCGCTTCATCGTCGTGGGAATGGCGAGCAATACGCTGGGCTACTGCATCTACTTACTGGTGACACACCTCGGCATGCCGCCGAAGATGTCCATGTCGCTGATGTACACAATCGGTGTCTGGACAGGCTATTTCGGCAACTCGCGCTACACGTTCGCCAACCGCAGCGGCGTCAGCAATACGGCTCCTCGCTACCTCGCCGCCCAGCTCTGCGGCTACCTGGTCAACCTTGGGATCCATTTGCTCGGCGACCGTTTTGGCCTTCCGCACCAGCTCTCCCAAGCTGTCGGCATTGGGGTGGTCGCCGTGCTGCTATTCCTCCTGTTCAGGACCTTTGTTTTCCGGACTGCTCCGATTCGGATCCACCACTAAACCGCGCCATAAGACTGTTCTTCCCGCCATGCCGTCGATTCGATCCAGGTAAACAAGTGGAAGAAGCAGCTGCTGGAGTGCGGCCACGAGCGGTTCAGCCGCGTCAAAAAATCACAGACCGAGGATGAGGGCCAGACCAAAAATAGAGAGCCGTTCCAGCAGATCAACCTGCTCCAGATGGAGCTGGAATGGCTCAATAATAGTCTCAAATACATGGTACTCGTGAATGCACACACGGATCGATCCCGACCCTCCTGGCACGAATTTTGCCACTGCTCCAGAACTGTTCTCAGCTGGAAATCGACCGGCGGCCTTGACACGGAATTCTGCCTGGATGGCTTGGAGATGGTGCTGTATCTTGTTGAAGCGACTTTGGCTGACGCTCAAAGACGTCGCCGCAGGCTTCCCGACGAAGCCGAATAGAGGTGCCTCTCCGTGCCTTGCAACAATGGCCGGCGGAACTCGGCCTGGCCCTCTTCCTGGGGAGGCACTGCCAAATCCCCACAGCAGATTGGGAGGCAGAACTCTCTATGAAGGCTACGCTGAAACTGAGCCCAACTCCTGACATCCAGAGTTGGCGATGCCCGGGCTCCAGACTATCCAACAACAGTCACCAACCCTCGCCGTCACCAACCACCAACGACCCTTCAGAAAGAAACTTATGTGGTCATCAATTATTGCCGACGACCGTTGCAGCAATAGCAACACAAGTCACACGACAGCTTCCAATAAGTTCAGCCAAAATGCAAACCCCGCGACAGATCAGAAAGCCAGAACGCCTTCCTTTTGCCATTTAATTTAATAAATCCATTGATCTTGGGGGAGGATAAATGCATATCGAAGGGATTTGCCTGCCGAGATCAAGCCGAATCACATCATCACGACCAGCAAGCAGCAAAACAGGCGAGCAACGAACAACGGCAAGACGCTTCTTTACAATTGAATCGAAAAGTCCATCAACCGAAGCATTTCGGCCATCCTTGAGCCTGGCAAGCTCCATATAGGTAATGGGAATTAATTTTTTAAAACGATTGTGGACCAAGCCGTACGTCAAATCATCCATTATCACAGGGCCAAAGCGATGATCCGCATCATCGGGGAATAGATCAGTTGAAACCCTGCCAACGCTTTCCCATTGACTCAAAGAAACACCCGGACCAACATAACCGTGGCGGAAAATTGGCGCAATATACAAACCAGAATAAACAATCGAGCCCAAACCATTCAGCGAGAAGAATAGGACAACAACTTGCATGGAGCGATTAGCATAGAAGCTAGAATTTTCGCTCAATATGCGATCCATATCTTTTGCCAAGAAAAATGATCCAACGACAACCGCAGCCGATAGACGGTAGAAGCTGTGAGAAGAATCCAAGCAAAACAACAGCAAAGACGAGATTAAAACCGCCAGACAAGACAACCTGCGCCAAGGGAAGCTTTGCCTTGCAATACCTTTGGAATGATACATACCCGCCAAAATAGACCACGATAAATAAATTGCGCCAATCAGCATCAATGAAATCAATCCCAGCACAAACACGGCCTGCAACAAGACCATTGGCTTAGGAATAGATAGAGAAGGCAATATATGCAAAGGGGATTGGTTGGTAAAAGCGATATTTCTTACAGCATCAATTGGGAATTGACGATTCAGCGACCAAGCCGGCCTGGATATTGCCAAAACATATTGACTAAATTCAGGCATTGACCCGCAAAGGCTGAAGCTGGTCCTGTAATATTTCGAGGATACGATGAGCAGCAGCGTTGTGCAAGTGACGAATATCCCCCTAGCAATACTTGACTCCAACAAGCCCCAGGAAAGCAGAATTAGAGCAGGGAACAGCAAGAAAAATTCAGGATGAATATAAAGACCTACGTACCAACAACCAGTCGCAAGAGCGAATAACGCCATGCCTCTTTTGCGACTTGACGATTGCAGACAGAGCATCATTAGCAAGCAAGTCGAAATCCACAATTGCTCCGGCCTGTTAATGAGCAGATAGGCTGGAATTAAGCCAAAACAGCACACACTAAGAGGAAGAAAAGCAAGCCATTTAGCATTCAAGCTTCTCCACAGATCATGCAATGCAAAAGAAAGCAGGCCCCCAACCAAAAAAATACTAAGCCAACGTCCAGCAAATAATTGCTCGACACTGATCGCAAAGGCAGAAGTAATGACGGCTGCCGGCTGCAATAAAGCAGGGACAACAGTACCCTCTGGACGACAAAAGCCAAAAAGACCAAGGGGATTAGCACCTTCCTGAAACCAGCGAGCCGAAATTAACTTGAACGCGACTTCATCAGGGTAGACAGGAAACTGTGAATAATTTCCCAGAGCAAATACCAGGACAATCCCAATCAAAAAAAGTGGCAGGAAATGGGCTACAGATCCGCTGCGACCAACGATCAAAAATTGAATACAAGTTGAGAAAGTGTCCCGAATTCGCTTGTTGTTACTCATTCACGTTGACCTGCAGCCATCAACTGACACCCCTCCAGCTCGGAGGGCCCGAGCAGCACACAGCAAGAGCTGCTGAGCGTCAGTACGACTAGTCACAATCAATGGCCGCGGCAAAGCCAACAGATCGAAGTTCAGTTCAGCTCTGTAAGCCATCGAGCGCTGCCGCCACCACCCGGTGATCGCTATCAGCCTGTAATCCCTGCAGCAACTGCCTCGCCTGGTTCGCCGTGTTGGCATCGCCCTCCCGCACCAGCCGACCCAGCACTTCGGCGCCACCCACCCGCACCGTGCCATCGCCATCGGCGATCGCCAGCTGGGCCAGATCCAGCAGCCAGGACAAGGCAATAGCGGGCTGCTCGGCCAGGGCGGAGAGGATGCTGCAGCGCACCAGCCACTGACCATCCCGCTCGAAGGCGGCGCGCAGCAACGGCCAGGCGCGCTCCACTCCATAGCTGGCGAGGGCATTGGCGGCCTCAGCCCGCACATTGGCGTCCTCATCACCTTCCAACACAGCCACCAGTGCCAGCCAACCGACCTCGCTGCGCTTGATCCCCAACCCCGCCGACGCGATCGAACGAATCATGAAGGTGGTCTGCTCCAGCCCCAGCAACAGCAGTGGCGTGGCCTGCTCCTCCGGCAGCGAGCGCAAACCCACCAGGGCCGGCATCGCCCGACTGGGATCGCCGGAAGCGATCGCCTCCCGCAGGGCGGACAGATCGGGGGCTGGGGGGGAGGATTCCATCAGCTGCGGCCATCAGCCGCTTTCGGCAGTGTGACCATCGTCGCGCAGGGCGCGCAACAGCTCGCGGCGGCGGCGGCGGCGGCGCACCCAGCTCGTGCTGAGCAGGCCGATGCCGATGCCGAGGGCGGGCAGGGCCTGCACCCGCTCACTGGCGGGACGGTGCCACAGGGCCACCAGGGCCAGCAGGATCAACAGTGGCGAGGACAGGGCCAGCAGGGCCCGACGGCGGGACGCGGGGCTCATGCCCAGACCCTGGGCCATGGCGGCATCGACCTGGGTCTCGACGGATTTGATCACACCGGGTGGTCCATCCAGCGCAGCAGGCTGAGGGTGAGCACCTGCACCCCCACAGCCAGGCAGCCCTCATCCGGGTTGAAAGTGTTGCTGTGCAGCGGCGTGCAGCCCTGGGGACCAGCCACTCCGAGGCGGAACATCGTGCCCCGGGTGCCCTCCAGCAAGGCGGCGAAATCCTCCGCCCCCAGCGAAGGCTGCTCCAGCCATTGCACCCGGTTGCGGCCCAGCAGCTCAACGGCGGCATCGGCCACCAGGGTGGTGAGCGTCGGATCGTTGTGCACAGGCGGCGAAATGGTGCGGTAGTGCACCCGGGCCTCACCGCCGTGACCCCGGCAGAGGGCCTGCACCGTTTCCTCGATCCAGGCCGGCAGCTGGGCATAGAGGTCCAGATCAAGGCAGCGCACGGTGCCGAGCAGGCGCACATGGTCGGCGATCACATTGAAGGCCTTACCCCCCTCGATCCGCCCGAAACTGACCACCACCGGGTGCAGGGCATCGAGGCGTCGGCTGATCGCCTCCTGCAGCCCGCTCACCACCCGGGCAGCGATCCAGATTGCATCGGTGCTCTGGTGGGGCCGGGCGCCATGCCCCCCTTCTCCGAGCACCTCGACCACCAGCTCGCCGGCCGCCGCCGTGAAACTGCCGCTGCGCACCCCGATCGTGCCCACCGCCAGGCTCGGGAACACATGCACCCCGAACAGGGCCGTGACCCCCTCCATGGCGCCGTCGGCCTTCATCCAGGCCGCCCCTTCGGCCGTTTCCTCCGCCGGCTGAAAGATCAACCGAACCCGTGCCGAGAGCCGCTCTTGCACGGAGGCCAGCAACTGGGCCACCCCCAGGCCCACGGCGGTGTGGATGTCGTGGCCACAGGCATGCATCAGGCCCTGGCGGCTGGAGGCGTAATCCAGTCCCGTGCGCTCCTCAATCGGCAGGGCATCCATGTCGCAGCGCAGGGCCACCAGAGGGCCATCCGCGGGCCCCAGCTCCGCCACCACCCCCGTGCGCCCGACACCTTCGCGGACCTGCCAGCCATGGCGGCGCAGCTCGCCGGCCACCAGAGCGGCGGTCTGCTGCTCATGGCCACTGAGCTCGGGATGGCGATGCAGATGGCGCCGCAGCAGCACCAGCTCCGGCAGCGCCCGCTCCAGGGTCTGATCCAGGCCCAGCTCCTGCCACAGCAGCGGTGACTGGGGCGTGGTGGTGTGGGAATCGGCAGAGAGGGGCAGGATCATGGACAGGCTCGGGGAGGCTTCAGGAGGCCAGGCGCAGGAACTGGTCGAGAGCCTGAATCGGCACAGGGGGCCAACGCCGTATCTGCTGCAGCCATTCTCCCTGGCGATAGCGAGGATCGAGACCGGAGGCCGCGGCCCAATGGCTCTCAGCTTCGCCCCGGGCCCCCTTGCTCCAGAGCAGGGCCGTCAGGCCGGCCCGGGCATCGGCGAACAGGGGATAGCGGCGGATCAGATTGCGCAGCTCCCGCTCCGCCTCCTGCAGATCCCCCTGCTGATAGGCGGCCAGGGCGGCACTGGAGCGAGCCATGGCGAAACCGGGCCTGACCTGGGCGGCCTGGGCGAAGCAGGCGCGGGCAGCGGGCCAGTCCCCGAGGGAACCCGCCACATTGCCGAGGTTGTACAGGGCCGACGCATCGGCCGGGTCGCGCTCCAGCACCCAGTGGTAGTCGGCAGCAGCCGCATCCCAGCGGCCCAGGGCCTCCTCGGCGGTGCCGCGATTGAGATGGGGATCGGCATTGGTGGGATCGAGCTCCATGGCCCGGTCCTGGGCGGCGATGGCGGCCTCGGCATCCCCCAGGGCGAGCAGCACATTGCCGCGATTGCTCCAGGCGGAGGCGTCCTCGGGAGCCCGTTGCAGCACCTGATCCCAGAGGGGCAGGGCGTCGCCGAAACGGCCGTCGCGGCTGGCGGTCAGGGCCTGATCAAACAAGCGGGGCAATGACAGCTCGCTGGCAGACGGGGAGGACACCACCAGAACCGCAGGCTGGCTCAGCTGCGCCAGTGCCAGCCCCGGCTGAGTTCCCATGGCCTGGGCCAGGGCGGCGGCAGGGGCCAGCAACAGCCAAGCCACGGCAAGCATCAGGGCGAGCCCCCCCGCCAGCCAGGTGCGCCGCGGCCCCCCAGGAGCTGGAGTGTTCATGCCGCCTGCTGGGCAGGCCAGCCGAGATGGGTACGACCGGCGGCGGTGACCAGCCGGCCCCGGGGGGTGCGCTGCAGCAATCCCTGCTGCAGCAGAAAGGGCTCGATCACGGTCTCAAGGGTGGTGGGATCTTCCCCCAGGCCGGCCGCCAGGGTTTCGAGCCCGACGGGCCCGCCGCCATAACCCTCCAGCATCAACGTGAGCAGGCGCCGATCACTGGCATCGAGCCCGCGACCATCGACCCGATGCAGGCTCAGGGCCTCCTGCACCAGCTCGACGCCGATGTGCTCATGCCCCTGGACCGACGCCACATCCCGCACCCGCCGCAACAGACGGTTGGCGATGCGAGGCGTGCCGCGGCAGCGGCGTGCCACCTCCAAGGCACCCTCCTTCTGCAGCTGCAACCGCAGCAAACCGGCGGTGCGCTCCACAATCGCCTGCAGATCATCCAACTCATAGAACTCCAGCCGCTGAATCAGACCGAAGCGATCGCGCAGCGGTGAACTCAGCGCCCCGGCCCGGGTGGTGGCGCCCACCAAAGTGAACGGCGCGATCGGCAGGCTGCGGGTGCGAGCCGTGGTGCCCTTGCCCACCGTGAGATCGAGGCGGTAGTCCTCCATCGCTGGATAGAGCAGCTCCTCGGCCACCCGGTTGAGCCGATGGATCTCGTCGATGAACAACACCTCGTGGGCCTGGAGGTTCACCAGCAGACCGATGATGTCGCGGGGGCGCTCCAGGGCAGGGGCGCTGGTGATGCGGCAACGCACGCCCAACTCCTCGGCCAGCACCAGGGCCATGGTGGTCTTGCCGAGCCCCGGTGGACCGTGCAACAGCACATGATCAAGGGCTTCACCACGGCTGCGGGTGGCCTCCACGGCGATGGCGAGCACCTGCTTGAGTTCGCTCTGGCCAATGTAATCGGCGAGGCGGCGGGGGCGAAGAGAGTCTTCGCGGCCGGGGACGTTGTCGATCGGGTTATCCTCTTGACAAACCTGGGGATCAAGCAAGCCCGGTCGGTGTCGCCACGATTCGGTGCCCAGATTGCTGCCAGATTGCCGTCCCGATGCTGAGGAGCCGGCCTGGGAAGAGACGATAGCCATATCCAGAAGGAGTGCTTAGGGCGACAACAGGACGGGAGCTCGAGAGGGGGAAGGGGAGGGCAAGCAACGTGAGCTCTGCAGCGCTCTCACAGAGGGATCAAAGGGCCAAAGAAGAAGCTTCCAACCTTAAATGCCAAAGCAGGCAACAATGTACGCTGCAGAAATTTCTGATAAAATAGGAATACCTGTCACCTGCCGGCGCTCTCCACGGTCAGGCCCAATGATTCCACAGTCTACCGATTTGGAGCCGAGCTTGTCCCAGCCGATCGAGATTTCCATTGTTTCACCAGTTTATCAAGCGGCCACGATTGTGCCCCGCCTCGTGGAAGAGATACTTCAGCATGCATCAGCGATAACGCCCAGCTTTGAAATTATTCTAGTAGAAGATGGCAGCACAGACGAGTCCTGGAATGCGATCCGAGCAGCATGTGACAAAGACGGTCGCGTCACAGGCATAAAACTGAGTCGAAATTTTGGCCAACATTACGCCATCACAGCTGGCCTCTCAGCCGCAACAGGCAGGTGGATCGTCGTGATGGACTGCGATCTCCAGGATCGACCGGACCAAATTGCGCTGCTCTATCAGACAGCACTCAATGGCTATGACACGGTCTGCGCGCAACGGACGGCCCGCAGCGACTCGGCCCTGAAGCGACTGTCCTCCAGACTCTTTTATCGACTATTCAGCTATCTCACCGAAACCAAGCAAGATGCATCGGTAGCCAACTTTGGCATTTACAACCGCAAAGTCATCAACGCGATTCTGAGCATGAATGACTCCACTCGCTACTTCCCCTCCATGGTGCAGTGGGTAGGTTATAGGCAAACCAGAGTCACCGTACTACACGCCACAAGATTCGAGGGCAAAACCACATACAATCTCCGAAAGTTAATACGGCTTGCGGCAAACAACATCATCTCCTTTTCCGATAAGCCGCTCCGGCTCGTCGTACTCTCTGGCATTGCCATCTCAGGAATCTCGTTCCTGATCGGGGCCGCCTATTTCTCAGGTAATCTGCTCGGCCTCATCACCGTTCCTGGCTACACAAGCATCATCGTCTCAATATGGCTGATAGCAGGAATGATTATTTTTGTGCTTGGGGTTGTGGGATTGTATGTGGGCAAGACATTTGAAAAAGTAAAAATGCGACCCAACTACCTGGTGGACGAAAGAATAAACTGATGTCAGCTCAAGTCGGCTTTCTTGTCTGGGATTCGAACTTTTTCGGGCTCAAGACGGGGCGTGTAGGGTGCCAAGGAGGCAAGGATGCATCACTCGCATTAGCAGAAGCCAGAAGAAAAAGTTACAAGCTTGTCTATGCCTTCAGCCAAGAGCGATTGGGGCAAGCCCTATTGGATGAGTTCAGTGGCATTGATGTTGATGGACAAGTTACCCACAGCAAGTCTGCTCATGACTGCGAATTACTCAAGAAGAGGGAGCATGCTATGGATGATTTTTTTCAAATCTTCGACACCTCTCCAGCCCTCCAAGAACTAGCACTTTACAGCGGCATTTTCTCACGCTTTCGATTAGATGCGAATCTTCCGCCTGGTTCGTTTGAGCGCATGTACGAGAAATGGTTGCTTAACTCGCTGCGTGACACCAAGAACAGTTGTGTTTACGTTAAAGGATCTACCTTGGAACCACTGGGCCTAGTCACGGCATCCTGGGAAAGTGACTCATGCAATATTGGACTACTTGCCGTGCATCCAACATTCCAAGGCCAAGGAATTGGCAATGGCTTGCTGCAGCTTATTGAAGAAGAGTCGTCAAAACGTGGCGCGACGTCTATAGGAGTAACAACCCAGCTTTCGAATCACAATGCGAGGAAGCTATACGAGAAGAGGGGATACGAAGAGCGCAAAATACGATACATATCACATTTTCACTGGGAAGATTCAGGCGAATAAATACGGCAAACATTAACCGCATCAAACATCAAAGCGCTATTTCTGCGGAAGCCATGCGAATCGAAGACTCTCATGCATCGATATGCCGGCATACGAACCCGACGGCCACGATTGCGATACGTAACCAATCTCTCCAGCCTCAAGGTCCACCATACCCAAGACTCTTCTTCAAAACCACCAGCCATTGCAATACAGTCCTAATATCAAAAAGGTGCGCGCACTCACGGCCTGTTGACGGGATTCCACTACAGGTTTTCCAGCCAACGCTTAGCGCGCAAAATCCAAATTGCGAACCTCACCGAGACAGTAGCTGCCAAACCCAAATCAACAACAGCAGATTAGTGTTCTCTTGCATGAGATTTGTACTCACGAAAGGGCACTTGGCAGCCTCCATACTATGCCGTTGTCGGCATTTCATCAAATCCGCCCAGCAATGGCGATGATGCCTTGCTTACTTATCTTGGCACTGGGAAACCTGTCGCGACGCCAATCGTCCATGCATTGTATAGTGAGGTTTCATGGGAGCAAGGATTGGGACCCTTCCCCGGCTCTAGATGGGACGGATGATGATGACTAAATACATAGCAATTCAAGCACTCCGCCGCCCAATAGGCTCACTACTCCGCCTAATTTTCAACAAGTTCCTTGGCGTAGCCCACCAGCGGGTTCAGCTTGCAGCCATAATAGTTGTCTCAGTAGAGCTTTTTCTGCTGAGCAAGTATTATGTTTTTTAAAACACCAAGGCCTTCTGGCTGATCATGAGTACCTCAACGGAACCATTTCCCAAGACTTCCTTTGCCTATCTTGCCAAAGCAGAAAGCCGGCACTGGTGGTTCCGAGCAAGAAACAACATCCTGATATGGGTCCTACGCAATAAGGCGGTACCTATCAGCGTTGTTGTCCGCTCAAGGTGGCTTCGTTGAGCACCTTTGCGCAGCTTACTGCTTTTTGCTTTTCATGGGCCACGAGTTGATGAATGGCGCAGCATCTCAGTCTCCGCTTGGTGGTGGTTGCGTCGGCCCCTGATCGCGGCTGTTGCCGATGTCGCCCCAAGGGGGGCGTCATCGGACAGCCACGGGGGCCTCAACTTCTGTCTCTTAGAGCGGTCGTTGTTTCTCAGACCGCGGATAGTTAAACTTGACGATTTCTGGTTGCTTCCAGCAGCGTGGTGGACGGCTCCAACGATGTGGATTCTCCTGATGGGCCTTGCTATAAGTCTGCTGACGGATGGCGCAGATCGCATCGGCCTCTCCAAAGTGTCGTTGGTTTGGGGTGACGTACTTGATGCCGCTATGCCGATGCTCGCCGTTGTACCACTCCACAAAGACTTCAATCCAACAGCGCACGGTATCCAGGCTGCGAAACCGGCGCAGTGGGTAGCTCTGGTGGTATTTCATCGTTCTAAATAGTGACTCGGCATAGGCATTGTCATTGCTTACCCCTGGCCTGGAGAAAGACAGTGAAATGCCAAGCTCCCTCATTTTTGCCGCCAGCTTGAAGGATCGCATCGGCGCGCCGTTGTCCGAATGCAGAACAGCAGCAGCATCAGATGTGATGCCTTCATCTCGGCA
>CALPMR020000023.1 GCA_943324725.2 Bordetella parapertussis
CTCCCTCCCTGCCCCCCACCCCATGACCTCAGAATTCGCCACCCTCACCAGCCTGCGGGGACTGCGCACGGCACCGGAACTTTCGGTGGCTGAGCGCTCGATGCTGCGCCAGGAGTTGCAAGTGGCCATGGGCCACTGCGCCTGGTTCACCATCGGCGTGATGGCCCCCAGCGCCGCCGCCGCTCTGGAGACGTTGCGGCAGTGCGAAGCGGCGCTCGGCTGGCCGGTGCTGGAAGCCGAGGGCCCGGAGCCGGAGGCCTTGCAGCCCGGAGTGGCGGTCTTTCTCAAGGGCAATCAACGCAATGGTCGGTTTCTGATCCGCCCGGAAGCGGGGCTGGGCCAAGGGGTGCTGATCACCGGTCATCAGCCCGCCGACAGCCAGAAGGAGGACACCTGGGGGCCCCTGCCCCTGGATCTGTTCGCGGCGCCCTGAGCGGCTGCTCGGCCAGGCCTTCACCTGCAGCCAGGCGCCCCTCGTCGTCCAACCTTGGGACTGCGGTCGCCACCTAGGCTGAGCCGCTGAAGCTCAGCGGTAGCCCCTGCCGGGGTGCTCGCCGTCCCTCCTGCCGAAAATCAGCCGATGTCCAGCCCAGCCTCCGGTTCTGCGATCGCGTCAACCCTGCGCATCGCCTCCCGTCGAAGCCAGCTGGCCATGGTTCAGACCCACTGGGTGCGCGATGAGCTGATCAAGGCCCATCCAGGCCTGGAGATCAGCATCGAAGCCATGGCCACCCAGGGGGACAAGATCCTCGATGTGGCCCTGGCCAAGATCGGCGACAAGGGCCTGTTCACCAAGGAACTGGAGGCCCAGATGCTGGTGGATCAGGCCGACATCGCCGTCCACAGCCTCAAGGATCTGCCCACCAACCTGCCCGAAGGGCTGATGCTGGGCTGCATCACGGAGCGGGAGGATCCCGCCGATGCCCTGGTGGTGCACCAGAAGCATCTGGACAAGACCCTGGCGAGCCTGCCTGAAGGCAGCGTGGTCGGCACCAGTTCGTTGCGGCGCCTGGCCCAGTTGCGCCACCACTATCCCCATCTGATCTTCAAGGATGTGCGCGGCAACGTGATCACGCGGCTGGAGAAGCTCGATGCCGGCGAGTACGACTGCCTGATCCTGGCGGCGGCCGGCCTGGGGCGGCTTGGCCTGGGCGATCGCATTCACGAGTTGATCGATCCCTCGATCTCGCTCCATGCCGTCGGCCAGGGGGCCCTGGGCATCGAATGCCGTCAGGGGGATGGGGTGGTGCTGGAGCAGATCAAGGTGCTTGAGCATCGGCCCACGGCCCGGCGCTGCCTGGCCGAGCGAGCCTTCCTGCGCCAGCTGGAAGGGGGCTGCCAGGTGCCGATCGGCGTCAACACCCACTTCGAAGCCGACGAGCTCGTGCTCACTGGCATGGTGGCCAGCCTCGACGGCCTGCGCCTGATCCGCGACCAGGCCCGTGGTCCCCAGGAGGATCCCGAGGCGATTGGCCTGGCCCTGGCCCATTCCCTGCGGGCCCAGGGGGCCGGGGAGATCCTGGAGGAGATCTTTGCAAGCGTCCGGCCCGAAGCCTGAACCGGCCAGCCCGGAGGTCCGTTCCCTGCCCTTCCAGTGGAATCTGCTGGCCTGGGCCGCCTTGGTGGGCACGCTCACCGGCCTGGCGGTGGTGGGCTTTCACGAGCTGCTGGGTTTCATCAATAATTTTCTCTACGGCCCGTTCATTGAATGGTTGCTGGCGGTCGGCAGGGCCTCGTCCACGGCCAGTCCCGTCGACCTTGCCACGATCGAGTTGCCTGTGGTTGTCGAGCCGGGCGGCACGCCACTCAAGGCTTTGCTGCAACTGGGTCTTGGCGGCATCGGCCTGCTGACCTCACCACCGCCGGCCCCACCGGAACCAGCGACCATCGCCCTGCCCGCCAGCTTCGACTGGCTGGAGCTCTGGCCGGTGGTCGTGGTGCCGACCCTGGGCGGCCTGGCGGTGGGGCTGCTGCGCTGGCTGGGCGGCACGATCGGGCCCGGCCTGGCCAGCCTGATGGCCATGGCCGATGGCGCCCTGGCGGCAGCGCCACGCTTGCCCCTGCTGCGCCTGGTGGCCGCTTCCCTCAGTCTCGGCAGTGGCGCTTCCCTGGGCCCCGAGGGTCCGAGCGTCGAAAGTGGCGCCAATCTCGGCCTCTGGGTGGGCTGGAAGGCCCGGCTGTCGCCCCAGTCCCAGAAGGCCCTCGTGGCGGCCGGGGTGGCGGCCGGCCTGGCGGCTGGTTTCAAGGCGCCGATTGCCGGCGTGTTCTTTGCCTTCGAAGGCAGTTTCAGCGCCATTCCCGGCCGGCCCAGTCTGCGCGCTGTGTTGGTGGCGGCGGTGGCCTCCACCCTGGTCACCCAGCTCTGCCTTGGCGACGATCCCATCCTGCGATTGCCGGCCTATGAGGTGCGATCGCTGCTGGAGTTGCCCCTTTATCTGGGGCTTGGGGTGCTCGCCAGTCTGATGTCTTGGTTGCTTGTCAGCCTGATGGCGGCAGGCCGGGGACCGCGGATGCAGGCGCTGGTGGATCGCCTGCCACCGGGACTGGCTCCCGGCCTCGGTGGTGCCGCCGTGGGGGGCATGGCCCTGGCCTTTCCCCAGGTGCTTGGGGTGGGCTACGACACGATTGAGGCGTTGCTCGGCAGCGATGGCGGCATCCCCCTGCTGACCCTGCTCGCCTTGATCGGCGTCAAGCTGCTGGCAACCGCCGTCAGCAATGCCTGCGGTTTTGTCGGCGGTGGCTTCGCCCCCTCCCTGTTCCTCGGTGCCGTGCTCGGCAGTTGCTACGGCCAGT
The DNA here is from genome assembly GCA_943324725.2 of Bordetella parapertussis. Taxonomy (GTDB): domain Bacteria; phylum Cyanobacteriota; class Cyanobacteriia; order PCC-6307; family Cyanobiaceae; genus Cyanobium. The sequence goes on from CALPMR020000023.1 coordinate 2,794, forward strand.
TGCTGGGGGAGGGTTGGTTGCACTTGCCGGTGGCCGAACCGCCCGCCTACGCCATGGTGGGGATGGCGGCGGTGCTCGCCGGCAGCGCCCGGGCGCCCCTGACCGCCCTGTTGCTGCTGTTTGAGCTCACCCATGACATCCGCATCGTGCTGCCGCTGATGGCCGCGGCGGGGTTGAGTGCGGCTCTGGTGGAGCGCTGGCAGGGTTTCCGCGATCCTGGCCTGCTCGGACCCGACCCCCTGGAGGAGGAACGGCGCGAGCGCTTGGCCCAGTTGTCGGTCGCTGCTGCCCTTGAGCCCTTGCCGCCGCTGGTGCTGATGGCCGAGCTGCCGGCAGCCGAGGCCCTCTCCCTGTTGATCGAGGCCCATGGCCATTGTCTGATCGTGCAGGAGCGGGGCGGGGCCGTGGGGCTGGTGACCCTGGCGGATCTGCAGCGGGCCTTGTCCGGGGCGATCGCCGCTGGCCCGTCGCCCCTGCGCCTGATCGACTGCTTGCGCACGGATCTGGTCTGGCTGCCGCTCTACTCCAGGCTCGATCAACTGGAAGACCAGCTCACCCCGGATGGTCTGCGTCAGATTCCAATCTTTGATGTGCCGGTTCGTGTGGCGGGCTACCTCCCCCAGGGACTGCCCTCAGCAGGCCTGCCGATCCAGGCCCTGCGCGGCATGGCCAGTCGCGATGGCATGGCCAGAGCCCTGGCCGCCAGATTCAGGCTTCAGCCTTCGAATCGGGAGCTGACCAGCGCTTCAGCCACTGGGTCGGCCTGAGACAGCAGATTCAGGATCCGTTGCAGATCCAGATCGGAGAGTTCTCCGTCGCGGCCCCATTTCAGGGCTGTGCTGTTGAGCTGGTCGGTGGTGTGTTGAAGGGGTTGGGCCATGGAGTGGACGGCAACAGTGGCCTGCCGTCTGCAGCAGTGAAATGACCTTAGGTGTTTGTACCCAGACATCACCAGGGGTTTGGGGGTGATCTGCAGAATGTCTTCGGGAGTCGCGGCGGCTGGCCAAGGCCATGGGTTGTCAGTTCTTGACGATCACCGGCGTTCCCACCTCCACCTGGTCGAACAGGGCGTGGACGTGGGGATTGAGCATGCGCACGCAGCCGTGGGAGACCGCCGCCCTGGTGTTCACCGCCCAGGCCCAGGCCGGTGGGGTGCCGTGGATGCCGAACTGATCGCGGTTGGTGGCGTGAAAGCCCATCCAGCGATCGCCGAGCGGTCCATTGGGACCGACGGTGGGGTTGTTCTTGCCGCTCTTGGTGCTCTGGTACTGGGGATTGACCACCTTGTTGCGGATCTTGAAGCTGCCGGTGGGGGTGGGGGTGGCGGGATCGCCAATCGCCACCGGCCAGCTGCCGAGCACCTTGTCGCCGTCGTAGAGGCTGATGGTGCGGCGGCCCAGCTCCAGCAGGATGCGGCGGGTGCTGGTGATCGCCGCGGTGGTCGGCGCCGGCAGGCTGATCGGTGTGCTGCCCGAGGAGGCGGTGCTCGACCTGGGGATCGGCAGAGCCGGAGTTGCCTGGGCCTGGGCGGCGGGTAAAGGCGGCAGGGCCGGCGGTGCCTCGCTGGCCAGGGCTGGTGGTACCCCTGCCAGGCCCAGCAGGGCGCCGCAGCTCAGGGTCAGGACAGCGAATCGGGCCGTATGGCGCCGTTGGCTGGGCGAGACGGAGATGGGGGCGGACATGGTGGCGGCGGCAGGGGACGATGCAGCGGTTTAAAGGGGTGAAGCCTCAGTTGACCAGTTTGGCGTCAATGGTGTCGAGGTAGCGCTGTTCGCAGGTCTTGATGATGCGGACGGCTTCAAGGCTGTCAAAGAAGCCGTTCACCTTGCAGGTGCCGGGCTTCTTGAGATCCTTGTAGTGCTCCCAGTAGTACTGGGTTTCCTTGAGCCAATGGGCCCCCAGTTGCTCGTAGCTGCTGATGTGATCCATGCGCTTGTCATCGGCGAGCACGGCAATCACCTTGTCGTCGACTTCACCGCCATCATCGAAGGTCATGATGCCGATGATGCGGGCTTCCACCAGCGAACCCGGCACCAGGGGCTCGCTCACACCGACGATTTCGATGTCGAGGGGATCGCCGTCTTCGTCCCAGGTGCGGGGGATGCAGCCGTAGGCGAAGGGATAGGCGAGAGAGGAGTAGCCGACCCGATCCAGCTTGAGGTGGCCGGTTTCGGTGATCAGCTCGTATTTATTCACCGTGTTGGAGTTGAGCTCCACGATGGCGTTCAGCCGCAGTTCAGCCTCATCGGCAAAGGCAGGCAGCACGTGCAACAGGTTCAGCATCGTGCGGCTCGGTGCGTGATCGATGTTCGCCATGGGCTCAGGAATCGCAGCGGCATCTTAAGGAGGCCCCCTGACGAGCCTCCGAAGGCGCGATCGCCCCATCCGGCTCAAGCGCCACGGTGCTGCCGATCGCTCTGCGGGCTGTGGGGGTAGCCCCTGCGGCTCCAGGCTTCTGGTCCCGGCTTCTGGGGCGAGGACGGGTGCTGGGAGCTGCCCCCTTGCCATCGCCACCGCCGGGCCCTGGTCAACCGGTCCTGTTCAGATGGCCCCGATCAGGCGGCAAGCCTGGCCAGTTTGTCCTGCAGATAGTTGAGAAAGGCCTCCGAGCTCAGCGGCCGGCCCGTGACCTGCTCCACCAGCTGCTCAGCGTTGACGCTGCGCCCCAGCGGCCAGACGTGCCGCCCCAGCCAGTCGAGGATCGCGGCTTCGTTGCCGCCTCTGATCAGGTCCTCGATCGGCCCCAGTTCGGCTGCCATCGCCTCACTCAACTGGGCGCTGATCAGGTGGCCCAGGGCATAGGAGGGGAAATATCCGAAAAGCCCTTCGCTCCAGTGGACATCCTGAAGACAGCCTTCGGCGTCGTGGCCCGGACGCCGCGCGAGCAACTGCTCCATGCCGTTGTTCCAGTGTTGCGGCAGCTCCTCGACCGGCAGGTCCTGCTCGAGCAGGGCCAGCTCCAGTTCAAAGCGCAGCACGATGTGCAGGCAGTAGCTCAGCTCATCGGCCTCCACCCGCGTCAATCCGGCCCGCATCGGATTGATGCCGCGCCAGAAGCGGCGGCTGTCGCCCCACAGATCGCGGCCCAGGGCTGAGCGGAAACGGGGATACCAGCGCTCCGCCAAGGCCTCGCCCCTGGCGAGCCGACATTCAAAAAACAGGCTCTGGCTCTCATGGACCCCCATCGAGGTGGCCTCCCCAAGCGGCCAGGGGAAGAAGTGCTCACCGCTGCGGGGCAGACCTTGCTCATAGAGGGAATGGCCCCACTCATGGGCCGTGGCCAGGAAAGCCGAAAAGGGCAGACCGGGCACGATGCGCGTGGTGATGCGGAAATCGGCCGGTCCGATCGTGGTCGAGAAGGGATGGGGTGAGCGGGAGCGCTGGCAGCGGCTGGCGTCGTAGCCCCATTCGAGCAGCAGTGTCTGGCTGAGCTGGTCCTGGGCCGCTTCGCTCAGGTCCCAGTCGGCCGCAGGCAACGGTGGCAGGGTTGCGGCCTGCTCGAGCAGCAGCGGCAATTGCTGGCGCAGGGGTTCGAACAGCTCCTGCAAGCGCTGTTTGCTGATGTCCGGTTCAAAGGTCTGGGCCAGGGTCTCCCAGCAGCTGCGGGGCTCGGCCAGCTGGCGCGCCTGCTCCTGGCGCAGGCTCACCAGTTCGGCCAGGGCGGGGGAGAACAGGGCATAGTCCCGGCCGGCCTTGGCCTGCTGCCAGAGGGCATAGCCCCGGGCCTGGGCCTCGGCGATCTGACCGACAAGCAGCGGATCCAGCCGCTGCTGCCGTTCCATGTCCTGCCGCAGCAAGGCCAGATTGCGCCGGGCGCCCGCTTCGGCATCTGCCGTCAAATCCGCCTCGGCCGCTGCCACCAGGTCGCTGTATTCGCTGCAGCTCTGGCGGCTGTGCAGTTGCCGGGCCAGCAGGGCCAGCTGCTCTCCCCGCCACGGCGCCCCGGCGGCTGGCATCACCGTGTTCTGGTCGTAATAGAGAGTGCTGTGAATCGACCCCAGCAGCTGGCTGGTGTGCAGATAGGAGCGCAGGCGCCCGTGGGCGGAGGTTTGATCCAGGGAGCCCATGGGGGTGTGCATCTCTCGGTGGAGCCTGCCGCATGCCGGCGACCTCCGGTGTCGTCCCTGCATCTCAGCTTCCTTCAGCCGAACGCCACCGGCTCCTGCCCTGCGGCCGAGCCGGGGCAGGAGCTCTGATGCGTCGACGGGCAGAGCGGCCTGGGCGCTGGCGGTTCTGGGCCACTGGAAAGTGCCTGGGCGAAGCAGAGAGCTGGTGGATTCACCGGTATTCCTGTGGCGGCCAGGGCCATCCCTGGCCAGTCTGGGGCTGGTTCACCCTCCAGATGCCCGTGTCGTTGTTGCGTGCCGGTGCCGTCTTGCTGGGGTCCTGTCTGGTCAGCCTGTCGTTTCCTTGCTCAGCTGCGGGAGCCACCAGCCTGGAGGACATCCGCAAACTCGAAAATCTGATCAACGCCAGCGGCAGTGAGACGGTGGTCTCGATTCATTGCCCCTCTGACCACGCCGGCTACTACGAAAACAACGGCAAGGGCATCGACCGCCTGGTCATCTGCAAGCGCAATGTCGATCTGGGGGATCTCGAGGCCGTCTGGGAGGTGATGGCCCATGAATCCACCCACATCATGCAGTCCTGCACCGGCACAACCGCGATCGCCGATGAGCTGATGCCGCGCACCTACCGGGAGCTGCAGACGATGGCGCCCCACTACGCCAAGTTGGTCGGCAGCCGCTACCCCAGCTCGGAGCAGCGGCTGGAAGCGGAGGCCTTCTGGATGGAACTGCAGACTCCGGAACTGGTGCTGGCCCTGTTCCGCAAGAACTGTGCAGCCTTCCTGGATCGCAACGGCCGCACCCCCTAGGACCGCGTCGAGTGGGCCACCAGGGTGGCTGCCTCGACGCTGGCTTCAGGGCCCCGGGGCCGTGCTGGCCTCGCATCCCTGTCTCAGTCCCAGTGCAGGGTCATCGGCACCGCCCCCTCCAGGCTGCGCTTGACCGGGCAGCCTTCACCGGCCCGCTCCAGCCGCTGGCGTTGCTGGGCATCAAGACCCGGCGGCAGGCTGATCCATACCTCCAGCAGGGCGATGCGGCGCACGCCCTCGCCGGTCATCGTTTTCTCCACCCGGGCCGTGCAGGGCTCCAGGCCGATGCCATCGCGCTCAGCCACGATTCCCAGAATCGTCAGAATGCAGCTGGCCAGGGCCGTGGCGACCAGATCGGTGGGCGAGAAGGCCTCCCCTTTGCCCTGGTTGTCGAGCGGGGCATCGGTGATCAGCTGGCAGCCGGAGCTCTCGTGGATCGAGAGGCAGCGCAGGCCTCCTTCGTAGCGGCTGTGCATCAACGTCATGGCGGGCTCCGAGCATCGCTTTCCATGCTGCCCTTGCGTTGGCCCCTCGGCAGCCACGGGCTGGTACGTCGTTAGCTTGACGGCATGCCCGCGGCTGCTTCGCTTGTCATGACGGTGCTGGGGCCTGCCCTGGAGCTGCTGGTGTCCCCCCTGGAGGGGGGCGCACCTCAGATGCCGATCTCGGCGCTGCACTCGCCGGTGGAAGGCCTGGCACGGGCGATTCAGCTGGCGGTCACGCCGGTGTTTCTGCTCGGGGCGATCAGCGGGCTGCTGGGGGTGCTGACCAGCCGCATGGCGCGCATCGTCGATCGGGTGGTGGAGATCAAGCGGCTCGCCCCCGATCAGGAGCGGCCGGAGCGCCGTCGCCTCGCTCAGCAACTGTCCTTGCAACGTCGGCGCATGGACCAATCCTCCCGGGCGATCGGCCTGGCCAGCCTGTCGTTCCTGCTGGTGGCCACGGTGGTGGCGGCGCTGTTCCTGGGAACCCTGATTCCTTTCAATCTCACCCCTGTGGTGGCCACGTTGTTCGTGCTGGCGATGGTGGCCCTGATGGGGGCCGTCACCCTGCTGCTGCTGGAGGTGAGGCTTGGCCGCCGGGTGCTGGAGTTTTATTGATCGATTCCCTGCTCCCGGCGCCAGGGGCCGGGCGGGTCAGCTCGGGCAGCGGCCGCTGCTGCAGCGCTCAGCGCGGGCCTGGCAGAGCTGCTCCAGGTCAGGACGGCCGGTGAGACGCAAGCGCGCTCCGGCCCAGAGGCCGTAGATCCCCTGGATCAGGGGCGCCAACAGGGGCCAGCGACTGGGGGCATAGAGCCAGCCGAGCCCCACCAGGTCATAGGCGCGGGCAAACACGGCGACATCGCGCAGCACCTGGCCATCGGCTGTGATCCCATGGATCCGGGCCATGGCCGTGCGGTAGTCGATGCCGCCATGGTCGGCGGGCTCGTAATCGCTGGCATCGATGTCGACAAAACCGAGACGGGCGCCCAGGGGATCGCGACCGCGCAGAACGCGCACTTCCCGCAGACAGAGCGGGCAGGCGCCGTCGTAGAGGATCGTGAGCTCCGGCATGGAAGAGAGAGTCGCTGGTCAGCGGCGCCATCCTGGCCTGCAGGAGCCGATCTGTGCCTCGGTGTCGAGCGGGTTGCTCGGCCCCAGGATCGCCTGGTGGGGCCGCTGGGCAAGGCGGATGCCGCCGTTGAACCGGATGGCGGGCCTCACCGTTCAGACTCTTGGGCGAGCCCAAGGGCCTTCGGGCTGTTCAGCGATGCTGCGCCAGATCCTTTCTCGCTTGTCCGTGCAGACATCGGCTGAAGGATTCACCGATCTGACAGGCCGCATCAACGGCGAGATCGCTGCCAGCGGCATGGACACCGGCCTGGCCGTGATCGTCTGCCTGCACACCAGTTGCTCGCTGACGATCAACGAAAATGCCGATCCACGGGTGTTGGTGGATCTGGCTGCCTATCTGCGCGCTCTGGTGCCGGAAGAGGGGGTGAAGCCGATCAGTGGTCGCGGTGAGCTGCGGGCCTACCGCCATGCCGATGAAGGGCCGGATGACATGCCGGCCCACATCCGCACCGCCCTCACCTGCACGAGTCTGAGCCTGTCCTTCCAGAGGGGGCAGCTGCTGCTCGGAATCTGGCAGGCCGTTTATCTCTGGGAGCATCGCCGTGCTGGTTGTTCCAGGCAGCTGTCGCTGCATCTGATCGGGGAGTCGTGAGCTCTTGATTGACCAGACCTGCCCGATCCGGGCGCTGGACCCTGTCCTCCACGCGTGCTGGTGGCTGAGCCGAGGGCACGCCACGGCCCCGGCACCGAGCCCCTGTATGGAGATCTGGCGGCAGCCGGGGCTTAGTAGCTCGCTCAGATGCCGGCTGCGGTGTGCTGGTTCGGGGGTGCTGGTGCTGGGGTGCTGGTGCGGAGCCGTTGTGCTGTTCAGGTTTGCTGCGGCCAGCAGCCACTCAGCAGGCAGACGCAGCCGATACCAAGAAACAGCCAGGGGGTCAGACCCACCACGGTGCCCAGCGCCACTCCCACCACGATCACCAGCCAGGGGCAACAGCGTGGCCAGGGGCAGAAGCCGCTGAATTGCCGCTGCGGCTGACGAGTCTCCTCCTGGGCTGGTAACGGCACGGGCTGAGACATGGAATCGGGGTGGCGGCGATCGGCATGGGCTCCATTCTCCTCCTTCGTAAAGTCCAGGCCGATCTCTTCAACGAAGCTCGAGCGAAGGCCGAGTCGTTGGCGGCAGCATCCTGCCGAGCCTCCCGCTGCCCAGGCCCATCCCCGCTGCTGTCTTTGTTCATGGCGTCTGTGTCCAACCCTGCCCAGCCGGGCCTGGCGGAGATCTGGCAGGAGTTGCGGAGTTTGCGACTGGAGCTGGCGGAGCTGCGCCGTTCCCTGGCCTGCCCGGCGGAGCCTGAGGGGCTTGAGCTGCCGGCTGGGTCCCAGGCCGGGGACATTGCAGGCCACATCACCCGGCAGCCCTCGGCGGCGACCCTGCTGGTGCGGCGCAACGGCGAGCGGCTGCAGCAGGAGGTGCGCCGGCGTCTCGCCACCGCTGCTGGCCAGGGCGATGACGGCTCGCAGCAGAACCTGGACACCGAGGTGGACCTGCTGATCGATCGCCTCCATGATCTGGCCGAGGCGTCCGGCGACGGCCCGTGATGGGGAGAGAAGCGACGAGCCCGCCGCGATCTTGGCTCGCCTTGGCTGCTCAGGCGAACCGATTCAGGGTTCAAAGGGCCGCAGCGCCTTGCTGAGCACACCCCCCATCCCTGCGGCCTGATTACGGTTGGCTCCTGCTTGTCCTGAAGTCCCTCACCATGGCGGCCCAACCCCTGACTCCAGCCCAGATTGATCAGCTCGCCCTTGATCTGCCCCGTTGGAGCCTCGTCAACGGCAAGCTGCACCGGGATTTTCGCTTCTCCGACTTCTCCGAAGCCTTTGGCTTCATGAGCCGCGTGGCCCTGGCGGCGGAAACGCTCGGCCACCATCCGGAGTGGAGCAATGTCTGGAACCGGGTGGTGATTGAGCTCACCACCCACGACACCGGCGGCCTGTCGAATCTGGATCTGGAACTGGCGCGCCGAATTGATGATTTGCTGGACTGAGCCGGTCCAATACGGGAGCGCTACGTTGAGCGCAGTTCACCATGAGCCATGAGCTTTCGCTACCTCGATCGAATTGCCACAAAGGAGAATATTCACTCCTTTCTGGAGTTGGCCGATCTGGCTGCCGGCGCCGGAGCCTCCGCCAGCAATGTGTTTCTGCTTTCGCATCGGTTGCGCCATTCCAACCCGATGAAGGTGTGCCGGACTCTGCTGGAGCGTGATCCTGCAAGCCGTGCCCTGATGGAACAGCGTCGTCTGTGCGGTCCCTACGATCTGGAGTCCCTCAAGGCCCTACCGAAGGGAAGCCTCGGGCATACCTACGCCACGGTGCTTGACACGATGGGGTACGACATCAACTTCTTCCCCAAACCCGATTTTTACGCCGGTCTGGAGAGTGAGGCTGACTATATCAATTACCGCGTCTATGCCAACCACGACATCCATCACATCGTCAGCGGCTTCAGCCTCGACAATTTTGGTGAACTCGGGGTCATCAGCCTCAGCGTCGCCCAATTCGCCCACCCCGGGCTGGCGTTCACCGACCTGATGGCGCTTCTGCTCAACTGGTTCCGCAACGACACGCCAGTCGACGAACTGGAGACGGTGGCAGAGCAGGCCAGAACGGCGGCCTATGCCTTTGGTCGCATCAGTCATGGCCTCGAAATGGGTCTTGCCGCCAAACCGCTCTTCCCCGTGATCTGGGAGGAGCGGTTCGCTGAGGATCTCGAAGCCCTGCGCGGCGAGCTCGGCATCGAGGCGGTGTGCGAAGGACCCTGGAGTTGGCAGTCCAACCCCATCATCGCCGCGGCGCTGGCGGCCTGAAGGTCCGCTCAAGGCCATGCCTGTGCTGGCTCAGGCATGGCCTCGGCGCCGGCCGATGGCCTTCAGCTCACCAGCGCCGGCAGCGGACCCGTGAGGTTGGCCGCCTCGGCCCGGTGGAACCGCAACCGGGAGCCATCGCCATTGCCGTCCACGTCCACGGCGATGGTGGAGCCATCGGGGAAGCTGCCGGCCAGGATCGCCTTGGCGATCGGCGTTTCCAGTTGCCGCTGGATCGCCCGCTTGAGCGGACGAGCGCCGTAGACGGGGTCGTAGCCCACGGCGGCCAGCCAGTCGAGAGCGGCCGGCTCCAGCCGCAGCCCCAGCTTGCGCTCCTCAAGACGACGCTCCAGGCGCTTGACCTGCAGCTCGACGATCTGGCGCAGTTCCTCCTGCTTGAGGCTGTGGAAGATGATCGATTCATCGAGCCGGTTGAGGAACTCGGGCCGGAAGTGGCCGCGCAGGGCCTCGTTGACGCGCCTCTCCATCTCGCTGTGGCGGGCCGGATCGCCGGCCAGATCGAGGATCGCCGTGCTGCCGATGTTGCTGGTCAGGATCAGCACCGTGTTGGTGAAATCGACCGTGCGGCCCTGGCCATCGGTGACGCGGCCGTCATCGAGGATCTGCAGCATCACGTTGAACACATCGGGGTGCGCCTTTTCGACTTCGTCGAACAGGATCACCGCATAGGGGCGGCGTCGCACCGCTTCGGTGAGCTGGCCACCTTCCTCGTAGCCCACATAGCCCGGAGGTGCTCCGATCAGGCGGCTGACGGCGTGTTTCTCCATGTATTCGCTCATGTCGATGCGCACCATCGCCTCCTCCGAATCGAACAGCTGGGCCGCCAGAGCCTTGCTCAGTTCTGTCTTGCCAACGCCGGTTGGACCGAGGAACAGGAAGCTGGCAATCGGCCGGTTCGGATCACTGAGGCCGGCACGGGAACGCTGAATGGCATCGGCCACGGCCGTCACCGCCTGCTCCTGGCCGATCACGCGGCTGTGCAGCTGGGACTCGAGCTGCAGCAGTTTCTCCATTTCACCCTGCACCAACTTCGCCACCGGGATGCCGGTCCATTTGGCGATCACTTCGGCGATGTCCTCCTCGGTGACCTCCTCGCGCAGCAGGTTCTTATCGCCATGGCCGCCGGTGAGTTCGGCCTCTTTAGCCACCAGCTTCTTGTTGAGTTCGGCCAGGGTGCCGTACTCCAGTTGGGCCGCCTTGTTGAGATCGTAGCTGCGCTTGGCCTGCTCCACCTGCAGCTGCACCTGCTCGATCTCCTCCTTGATGGCGCTGAGTTCATCGATCGCCCCCTTCTCCTGCTGCCACTGGGCATTGAGGGCGCTCTGCTGCTCGGAGAGATCGGCCAATTCCTTGTCCAGCTTTTCGAGGCGCTCGCGGCTGGCCGGATCCGATTCGCGACCCAGGGAGAGTTTTTCCATCTCCAGCTGCAGGATGCGGCGATCGAGTTCATCGATCTGCTCAGGCTTGGAGGTGATCTCCATCTTCAACCGCGCCGCCGATTCATCCATCAGATCGATCGCCTTATCCGGCAGGAAGCGATCGGCGATGTAACGGCTGCTGAGAACTGCCGCTGCCACCAGAGCGTTGTCGGCGATGCGCACGCCGTGGTGCACCTCGTAGCGCTCCTTGAGGCCGCGCAGGATCGAGATCGTGTCTTCGACCGTGGGCTGGTCGACGAACACCTGCTGGAAACGGCGCTCCAGGGCCGGATCCTTTTCGATGTGCTGGCGGTGCTCATCGAGGGTGGTGGCACCGATGCAGCGCAGCTCGCCGCGGGCCAGCATCGGCTTGAGCAGGTTGCTGGCATCCATCGCGCCGCCGGCGGCGCCGGCCCCGACCACGGTGTGGATCTCATCGATGAACAGCACGATCTGCCCTTCGGAGGAGGTGACTTCCTTGAGCACGGCCTTGAGCCGTTCCTCGAACTCACCGCGGTATTTGGCCCCAGCGATCAACGAGCCCATGTCGAGGGCGATCAGCTGGCGGTTCTGCAATGCCTGGGGCACATCGCCGTTGACGATGCGCTGGGCGAGGCCCTCGACAATCGCCGTCTTGCCGACGCCGGGTTCACCGATCAGCACGGGGTTGTTCTTGGTGCGGCGCGAGAGGATCTGAATCGTGCGGCGGATCTCCTCATCGCGGCCGATCACCGGGTCGAGCTTGCCCTCGCGGGCGGCCTTGGTGAGATCGCGGCCGTACTTCTCGAGCGATTCATAGGTGCCTTCGGGGTTCTGATCCGTCACTCGCTGACTGCCGCGCACGGCCTGCACCGCTTCTTTGAGCTTGTCGGCATTGGTGCCGGCCTGGGAGAAGAGCTGCTTGGCGCAGCGATCATCGATCGCCAGGGCAAGCACCAGGTGCTCAATGGCGATGTAGCTGTCTTCATAGGTTTTGCGCAGGGCGTCGGCCTGGTTCAGCACCTGGTCGAGTCCCTTGCCCAGGTAGACGTTGTCGGGTGGGGAACTGAGCGAAGCCTGGGCGGCGATGTAGGCCTCCACCTTCTGGCTCAAGCTGCCCACCTCGACGCCGGCTTTCTCGAGAATCCGGCTGGCCAGACCCTGTTGGGCGAGCAAGGCCGACAGCAGATGTTCACTCTCCATCTGCTGCTGGCGCTTCTGCTGGGCCAGTTGCTGGGCGGCGACGATCGCGGCCCAGGCCTTTTCGGTGAACAGTTCGGCGGTGGGATGCATGGGGATGCCTCCGGTGGTGGGGAGTCGGTGTAGGAACCGTATGGCCGCTGGCCGGATCGGCGGCGGTGGAGCACCGAACCAGCCGGTGCGGCCCTCACCCTTCAGGTTGGGCCGGCAGGGCGGTTTTGGTGTGCAAACCGATCCTTTGCTTCACGCACCGATCACGACAGCTCAGCGCTGGTTCAGCGGCACCGTGCCCTCGGGCAAGCGGCAGAGTTTCACCGGGCAGCCATCTGGGCCATACAGGGCCGCATCGGCGGGTGAGAGACAACCCATGCTGTTCTTCTTGGCCACCTGGTTTGGGTTGATTCGCAGGGGTTGAAGGGCCGCATCCTTGCGGGGCACCAGCAGCGGGCAGGGCGGCGGCGGGATGCCCCTGACCCGGATCGCTTCCGGCTGGTTCGGCGACAGGGGTTGGGCCTTTGCCGGCGCGGCGTGACTCAGGCTGACGCCCATCAGCGCCATGGCCAGGAGCCCCAGCACGCTGCCACAGAAGGGGGGGCAAGTCGTCGGATGATCGGGCCCGGCCATGATGGTCAGATCAGCGGAACGTGAGCGCTGGCAGTCTGTCCCCTTCCCATGAGCTTTGACGCCGCCGACCCCCAGCTGCTGCAGCAGCTGGCCGAGGCCTCCCGCGCTTTTGAAGCCACCAGCAACGACGCCGAACGCAATTGCTGGCTGGCCGTTCATCAACATGTGCATGGAGTGCTCCCCTCGGAGTACGACATCCGGGACATCCCGGAGGATCTCTATCTGGCGGTGCTGGCCCTGCGGCGCACGCAGCTGAGCGAAGGTTCCGTCGGCTGAGCGACGATGCCATGCTGGCGCCTGGTCAGGGCCTGTCCATAGAAAAAGCCCTGGTTGGACCAGGGCTTCGGCACGTTGCAGGCCAGGTGTGGCAACCAGCAGACCCTGGTGATCCAGGGGAAAGGGTTCAGGACCAGCCGGCGTTGGCCTGAGCTTCGACGTAGGAGGCCACATCTTCGATGTCGGTGGCGCTGAGCTTGCCGCCGAAGGCGGGCATGGCGTTCTTGCCGTTCGTCACCTGGGTGATGATGGCGGCTTCATGGCCGGCGCTGTAGTTGGCCAGATAGGACTCAAGAGCATCTTTCTTGAGGGTGGCCTGGGCATTGACCACGTTGCCGCCACCCATGTGGCAGGCGGCGCAGTTGGTTGAGAAGATCTGACCGCCATGGGCCGCATCGGCGGCAAAGCTCGGGGCGGCACCCAGCAGCAGCGCCAGGCAGAGGGCAAACAGGGAAAGGAGACGACGCATGGGGGTGCAGCAGGGCACGTCAACCCGATCAAGTTAGGGGTCGTCGGGCCACGGTCGGGGTCGCAGGGTGCAACTGCAACAAAATCGACGACCAATCGACACAAACACCTGCTCGGCACCAGGACACCACTGCAGCGCCCACAGCCGAGCCCGGATCAGCCCGGCACCCGGCCGCGATGGGGGATCCCCGCGGCCTCGAGCACGGCCTCCAGGCTGGGGGCGTAGCTGGTGAGGCCGAAACGCTCGGGGGGGCTCACCGGTTCATGCACGAAATGGCGCTGGCGGATCGAGAAGCGATCCCAGGCGTTCACCTCGATGCGCAGCAGTTTGATCAGTCCCTCGATCAGCCAGCCCTGCAGGTCGACGCCCACAGGCGGCAGCCAGCCCCGCCGCCAGCGCACCAAGGTGGCCACGGCCTGGTTGATCGTGATCGGCGCCTGACCCAGCACCAGGCGCCGCACCGGCCCCTGGCCCGGCTCCGGATTGGCTTCGTGGGGGCTGGTGGCGAGGTGGGCGCAGACCGTGGCGATGTCGGCGGCGTGGATGAAGTGGAAGCTGGCGTCGGTGCGCAGCCACTTGGCCAGCCACAGCCAGGGGATCGCCTCCTTCACCCCGGCGGTGAGATAGCTGGTGGGATGGGGATCACCCGGCAGCACCCGACCGCCGAACACCAGGGTGGGGAAGACGGCGACGATGCGTGCCGCCAGCGGATGCCGCTCCAGCTCCTGCAGGCACTGGGCCTTGGTCTGGATGTATTCGGTGCCGTAGGCCATCGCCTCGGGCAGCAGCCGCAGCTGGCGATCGAGAATGCTGGCGGTGGAGAAGTAGATCACCTGCTCCAGTCGCGCCGCATCGGTGAGCCTCAGCAGCTCCTTGACGGCCACCACGTTCACCTGGCGGGCCCGCTCCGGATCCCCCCAGGCGGTGGCCGTGTGGATGATGCGGGTGGCACTGGCGATCGCCGCAGCATGGGGGGCCAGATCGCGCAGATCACCCACCAGCAGGGTGATGCGCGGGTCGTCGGCCGGCACCGCTCTGAGCTTGCTGGGATCGCGCAGCAACAGCAGCAGGTGGGCGTCGCTGTGGCGGTAGAGCCGCTCGGCCGTGTACTGGCCCACACAGCCGGCGGCGCCGGTGATCAGGATGCGAGCGGGGGAGCGGCCGTCGTCGAGGCCGCTCAAACGGCTGCCTCCAGCAGCTCGTTGACGGCCTTGCCCGTTTCAAAGAAGACACGGGCATTCTCCTCCGGAGTGCCGGGCAGGATGCCGTGGCCGAGATTGAGAATGTGGCGGCGGCCCCTGGCCTTGCGCACCGTGTCGAGGATGCGCTCACGGATGCCTTCGGGGGTGCCGAACAGCAGTCCGGGATCGACGTTGCCCTGCACGCCGATGTGCTCCGGCAGGCGGGCGATGCCCTCGGCCATGTCCACGGTCCAGTCCAGGGAGATGATGTCGATGCCGGTGCGGGCCATGCGCTCCAGCACCCCGGCGCTGCCGGAGATGTAGAGGATCAGCGGCGTGTCGGGGTGGGTGGCCTTCACCTGGTCGATCACCCGTTTCTGATAAGGGGCGGCGAAGGTGTCGTAGTCGATCGGGCTGAGCTGGCCGGCCCAGGAATCAAACAGTTGCACCACCTGCGCACCGGAATCGATCTGATAGCGCACATAGGTGGCGATCGAATCGGCCAGATGGCCCAGCAGCTGGTGCAGCAGCGCCGGCTCGCGGAAGGCCATGGCCTTGATCACCGAATAGGTCTTGGAGCTCTTGCCCTCCACCGCATAGGCGGCCAGGGTCCAGGGAGCACCGACGAAACCGAGCACCGTGGCGGCGTTGCCGACATCGGCCCGCAGCCGGCCCAGCACTTCGCCGACGAACGGCAAGGCCTCGGCGGGATTGAGCGGGCGCAGGGCATCGACCTGGGCCTGGGAGCGGATGGCGGGCTCGATGATCGGGCCCTTGCTCTCGATGATGTCGAAGTCGATGCCCATGCCCGGCAGGGGCGTGAGGATGTCGGAAAACAGGATCACGCCATCGGGGGCGAAGGCGTGGAAGGGCTGCATCGAGATCTCATAGGAGAGATCAGGGTTTTCCGAGCGCTCGCGGAAGCCGGGGTGACGATCGCGCAGGTCGCGGTAGACCTTCATGTAGCGGCCCGCCTGGCGCATCATCCACACCGGTGGCCGCTCCACCTGCTCACCTCGGGCGGCGCGCAGCAGCAGGGGAGCGATGTCGGTCATGGATCCGCTGTAAGAGAGCGATTGGGCAACTTAGCTGAACGGCCCACCACGAGGCGATGCTGCGCTTCCAGACCCTTACAGCCGAAAAGCGGCGGCAACTCCAATGCTCTGAACTCTCACGGGGCACACCCGATCGGGGAAGCCGGCAGGTGGCCCACACCGTCAGCCTGACCTTAACGAATAAGGGAATGGCCGGCAGGCGCTTATTGGTGCGGCCAAGCAAATAAAAATAGGTCAAAATTGATCACGATGGCAGGAATTAATGCCACCAACTATTCTTGCTGAGGCTCAACAGTATAATGCACCAAGGCATCGCCATGGACAAACCTTTTCAAGAAAAAGTTACTAGCCAGCCAGGAGTTTGTCTCACATACCCTCAACCCCCGCGCCAGCTCCCCACGGCTCCGAACTGGAGACTTGAACGTTTTGTTATGGATCAATGAGGTCTGCCTTCCGCCGGCCCCTCCCTCAGGCTCCCGCCAGTGCTGCTCTGTGCAGCTTGCGGATGTTGTGGGTGATGGCCATCAAGTGCCATTCCCCATTCACCTGCTCGAGGCCCCTTAATAGGAAGCGATCCAGGCCTCTGGCTGCTTTGATCTGGCCAAACACCGGCTCGACGATCGTCTTGCGCAGGGCGTAGATCGCTTGGCCCGCCTTGGATCGGATCTTGCGGACCATCAGCCCCCTTGCATTCAGATCCCGTGGTGTCGGCCCCCTTGATGGACGGGGTCGTTTGCCGTGTTGCTGCCTGCTGGTGGAGACGTAGACATCCAGCTTGCGCTGTTCGCAGGTCTCGATATTGCCGGTGCTGCAGTAACCCGCATCCGCGATCAGCTTGTCCGGTAGCTGGCCGGTGTTGGCGACGATCCGCTCGACCATCGGAATCAGATGGGGTGTATCACTGGCCTGGTTGCTCACCCCGACCGCCACGATCACCTGATGATCGCCATCGACTGCAGCCTGGCAGTTGTAGCCCTGGATCCAGCCGTCAACACCTTTGAGGATGTGGCTGTCCGGGTCGGTGTAGGCGCAGCCTTCCGCGCAGCGGTGGTTGCGTTGGGCGTTGCCCCTCGGATTGCCTGTCGCATCGGTGGGCAGGTTGCGGCTGGGCATCGCCTGGGGATCAGATTTCGCGTCCAGTTCCGGAGCCTGGCGGCCCGTGGCCGCTGCCTTTTCGGTCGCCGTTTCCCGGGCTGTCTGGGCGCGTTGGCGTGCAGATCGGGCCCGACGGGCAGCTTTCTCTTTGGCCTTGGCATCGGCCTGGCTCGTTTCAGCCTCAGCCACCTGTTGCTCGGCCTCTTTGGCCAGCTGCTGGCGCTGGCGGGCCTGATCAGCTGCCGCCTCAGCTTCCAGCTCTGCTCTGGCCTTGCGGAGTACCTCGATCCGGTCCTGTCGGCGCTGCAGCACCGGCGGCAGCTCATGGCCACGCTTGTCCTTGCCGTAGCGCTCGTCTTCCTGGGCGTCGATCAGTTCGGCCTTACGCAGCAGCGCCGTCATCTCGGCCTTCAATTGCTCCTCGGCTTTGAGCATCCGCTCGTGGCTCATCGCTTTGTGTTTGGAGGAATTGGCTTTCATCTTGGTGCCGTCCAGCGCCACGTTGCCCAGGCTCACCAGGCCCGCCTTCTGGCACAGGCGCAGCACCTGCACAAACAGACCAGCCAGGGCATCAAGGTGGACGAGGCGGAAATCACTGATGCGGCTGTGATCCGGCTGCTGATTGCCGGTCAGAACACGAAAGGCGGCGTCCTCCCAGCAGGCCTTCTCGATCTTCCTGGAGCTGGGCAACCCGACGCAGTAGGCGTAGAGGAGCAAGACCACCATCATCCTGGGCTCATAAGCCTTGACCCCACGCGGATCCCGCTGCTGA
>CALPMR020000024.1 GCA_943324725.2 Bordetella parapertussis
CGTAGAGATGAATGCCACGGATCACGGCACCACAGAACAACAGGAACTGCAGGTTCTCGTGGGGGGTGTGGCCAGGATCGAGCAGGTTGCCCTGGGTGGCGTTACCGATCGACCAATTGACGTGTTTGCCGGAGCCGTTGATACCGGCGAACGGTTTTTCGTGGAGCAGGCAGGAGAGACCATGCTTCTTCGCCGTGCTGCGAAGAATGGTCATGGTGAGCTGCTGGTGATCGGTGGCCACGTTGGCCGCCTCGAAGAACGGCGCGATCTCGAACTGACCTGGGGCCACCTCGTTGTGGCGGGTCTTGGCGGGGATGCCCAGCTTGTACATCTGGCGCTCGACATCCTGCATGAACACCTGCACCCGCTCCGGGATGGCGCCGAAGTAGTGGTCGTCGAACTGTTGTCCCTTCGCGGAGGGGCGGCCGAACAAGGTGCGGCCCGCCAGCAGCAGATCGGAGCGCAGCGGCACATAGGCGCTGTCGATCAGGAAGTACTCCTGCTCGGCGCCGCAGCTGGAATTCACCGGCGCCACATCCACTTCACCCAGCAGACGCAGCAGGCGCTGGGCCTGTTTGTTGACGGCGGCGATCGAGCGCAGCAGAGGGGTCTTGTGGTCGAGGGCCTCCCCCGTCCAGGAGACGAACACCGTGGGGATGCAGAGGGTGACACCGTTCGGTGTCTCCATCAGATAGGCCGGGCTGGTGACGTCCCAGGCCGTGTAGCCCCGGGCCTCGAACGTGGAGCGGATGCCACCGTTGGGGAAGGAGGAGCCGTCGGGTTCCCCCTGCACCAGCAGCTTGCCGGTGAACTCGGCAATGGCGCTGCCATCACCCTGGGGCGCAATGAAGCCGTCGTGCTTCTCGGCGGTGAGGTTGGTGAGCGGGTAAAAAACGTGGGAGTAATAGAGGGCGCCGCGGCCGGTGGCCCACTCCTTCATGGCTTGGGCGACCACATTGGCGACCGAGACATCGAGCTTGCTGCCCTCCTTGATGGTGCGCTGCACCGACTTGAAGATGTCCTTGGGCAGGGCCGCCTTCATGCGATCCAGGGTGAAGACGTCGCTGGCCCAGAGCTCATCCAGTTTCTGGATCGGCGCAGTGGCGATGGGCCGACGTTGTTGAATCGTCTGCAGGACCGAGAGGCGTTGGGGGCTGGGCACGAAGCTTCCACGTCGTATCCGTCCATACAAGGAGCCGGAAGGTCACCTTTGATGGCGTCATTGCTACAAAATGAGCCAGACCTCGACCTGACTCCGGCCCTCAGCGCAGATAGCGGCGCACGGCAGGCCGGCACCAGTACACCAGGATCGCCACATTGGAAATCCAGAGCAGGGCTGAGAGCACCGCCACCAGCGGTCGGTCGGCGGGGATCAGCACCAGCCGGACGATGCCGTAGGGCAGGCTGATCGCCAGGCTGATCGAGAGGGCGACAATCGCCACCACCTGGCCCCAGTGACGCCATTGCAACAGGGCAACGCTGGCGACGATGCCCACCGCTGCGCAGGGCAGCACCGCGCCGGCGCCCAGGGCGATATGGGTGATGCGCCAGGTGGGACTGCCCAGGATCAGGGCCAGAGCCAGGGGGATGGTCAGCCCATTGGCGACCAGGCCCAGCCAGGCCAGGGTTCGATAACCCCTCGGTGGGATGAGCTGGGCGGGGCTGGAGAGGGAGCCAAGGCTCCGGATGCTGATCGGCGTCATGGGTTCAGCCTCGATCCGGCAGGGGGCCGTCCCGGTCGGATCGGAACACCAGATCCAGATCGGGCATGGTGTCGGCAGCCACCTCCATCAGGTTCATGAAGCGTTGCAGGGTCTGCGGAGCGCCGCGGCCCATCGGTTCCCGGCTCATCAGCACCAGCTCCAGGACCGGCCCCTCGGCTTTGGCCTGCACATCCGCGAACAGCTGCAGCCGCAGATTGTCACCGGTGTCCCGCAGCATGGCGCTGAGGTGGGCCGGGGTGCGGTGGTCCACCTGGGCGCCCAGCTGGTCCACCAGCGCATCCATGCCATCGATCAGATCCCGACAGGGGATGGAGTCTCGGGGTTTGAGCACCACCAGGAAGCGGGCCATGACATCGGTGTCAACCTTCCCATCCTGCTGTGCCGCGGTCCCCCTGTCGCCGATTCCCCTGGGCGAGGGAACGGGAGCTGGGTTGCGGTAGAGAGGCCTATGCCGGAGCGCTGCGGTTGACCGACCTCCTCCTGTTGATCGCCCTCGTCCTGGCCCTGGTGGCCTGTGGCGGGCTTGCCGTGATGCTGGCGGCACTGCAGTGGGTCATCAGCCGAGCGCCGCGCCTCGGGCCGCCGGACCTGGCGGCGTCATGCGCCACCATGCCCGACACCAGCTTGAGCGTGGTGGTGCCGGCTTACAACGAGGCCGACAACATTGCTGAGCTGGTGAGGGCCCTGCTGGCGAGCAATCCCCCATGCCGCAGCTGGTCCCTGCTGCTGGTCGATGACGACTCCAGCGATGACACCGCGGCGCTGGCCCTTGAAGCTGCCGCAGGCGATCCCCGCGTCCAGCTGCTGGCGGCGGGCCCCAGGCCCGGCGGGGAGCACTGGGTGGGGAAGAACTGGGCCTGTGATGTGGGCTGGCGCCATCTCCAGGAGCAGCCCTCACCACCCGATTGGCTGCTGTTCATCGATGCCGACCTGAGGCCCGCCGCCGATGCCCTGCCCCGGGCCCTGGCGGAGGCGATCAACAGTGGTGCCGATCTGCTCAGCCTGGCCCCGCAGCTGTGCTGTGGCTGTCTGGCGGAATGGCTGGTGCAGCCGATCATCGCCGGCCTGCTGGGTCTCGGCTTTCCGATCGAGCGCGCCAACGACCCGGATGATCCCCTGGCCTTCGCGGCCGGTCCGTTCATGCTGTTCCACAGCTCGGCCTACGCGGCCGTGGGCGGCCATCGGGCCGTGGCCGGCGAGGTGGTGGAGGATCTGGCTCTGGCCCGGCTGATCAAGGGCCGGGGGCTGCGGCTGCGCTATCTGCTGGCCACCGATTGCCTGAGCCTGCGGATGTACCGCAATTTTGCTGCTCTTTGGGAGGGCTGGAGCAAGAACTGGCTGTTGGGGCTGGATCGGGATGTGGTTCGGGCCCTTGCCGCCGCGGCCCTGGTGGTCGAGTTGTTCACCGTGCCCTGGCTGCTGGCGCCGCTGGGCCTGGCGGCCTGGCTGCTGCTCGGTGCCCCCTGGCTGCTGCTGGCCTGTCTCGGCGCCATCGGCCTGCAACTGGCGTTGCGGCTGTGGATCCGCCAGCACTTCGGCCTGCCCCTCACCCACTGGTGGCTGGCCGGACTGGGCGGCCTGATCATCGGCGCCCTCGCCCCAGTTTCGGTCTGGCGCACCCTCACCGGCCGGGGCTGGACCTGGCGGGGCCGCTCCCTGGCGGCCGCCCCCCAGAGCCCGGAGAGGGCTCAGAGCTGAATCGGCTCCAGCTGGCGCAGCCGATCGATCAGATCCTCGATGCTTTCATCGCTGGCCTGCTTGCTGCTGTTGCTCACGAGCTGGCGGCCCACCACATGGGAGCCCAGATGGGCCAACAGGATGCGCAGGGCCGTGAGCACGGCGAAACCGCCCCCGCCCGAGTGGCTGGCGATCACGATCGGTCGGCCGTTGAACAGGCTGCGGAAGTCGTCCCCCTGCACGGACAGCCAGGCGATGGCGTTGGTCAGGACCGGCGGAATCGAGCCGTTGTATTCGGGGGCGCAGATCACCCAGCGAGGGGCTGCTGCCAGCCGTTCGCTCAGGGCTGCGATCGCCGCCGGAATACCGCTGGCCGCCAGCTGGCGGGGCGTGAACAAGGGCAGGTTCTCCTCGGTGAGATCCAGCACCTGGGCCGTCAGCCCCCGGGAGCGCCCGCAGGCGGCGAAGCGCTCGGCCAGACGCAGATTTTCACCATTGCTGGCGCTGATCACGAGCAGATCGGGGTGAATCGGAGCCATGGGGAACGAGGAGCAGGGAGGGTCGGCCGTTCCGAAATCCTGGCGGGCTTCAACAGGGTTGGTCGCCGGAAGGATCCGGCGCCGTCGGTGGCTGCGCCCTACCGTCTCGGCGATGACCAGCACCCTTGCCCACACGACGTTCCCGGCCATCCGCCGCGGCTCCCTCAGCACCCTGCAGGTGAACCTCGGTTATCGCTGCAACCAGAGCTGCAGCCATTGCCATGTGGGGGCGGGGCCGAGCCGGACGGAAATGATGGCGAGCAGCACCCTGGAGCTGATCCCCCGGGTGCTGACGGCCAGGAGCATCGGCTGCCTCGACATCACCGGCGGTGCCCCCGAACTCCATCCCGGTTTCCGCGAGCTGGTCCGGGCTGCGCGGCGGATCGGGGCCGCGGTGATCGACCGCTGCAACCTCACCATCCTCAGCGAGCCGGGCCAGGAGGATCTGGCCTCCTTCCTGGCCCGGGAACAGGTCAAGGTGGTGGCCTCGCTCCCCTGTTACCTGGAAGACAACGTCGATCGCCAGCGGGGCGATGGCGTCTTTGAGCGCAGCATCGAGGGTCTGCGCCAGCTCAATGCCCTCGGCTACGGGCAGGCGGGCTCCGGCCTGGAGCTGATTCTGGTGTACAACCCACAAGGCGCCGTGTTGCCCCCTCCCCAGGCGAGCCTGGAAGCCGACTACCGGCGGGTGCTCGGCACCACGTACGGCGTGGTGTTCAACGCTCTCTACGCCCTGGCCAACATGCCGATTCGCCGCTTCGAGGCCGTGCTGCGCGCCAATGGTGAGTTGGAGGCTTACCGCGAGCTGCTGCGGCGCCACCATCAACCCGCCAATCTCGACGCCGTGATGTGCCGCCAGTTGATCAGCGTCGACTGGCGGGGCCGACTGCATGACTGTGACTTCAACCAGATGCTGGACCTGGGCCTGAGCCGGCAGGCCCTTGGCGACAGCTCAACCGCAATCGATGCCGTCGGCGATGGCCCCTTGGACGAACCGGCCCACCTGCGCGATCTGCTGACCCTGAATCCCGCCGGCGCTGCGGTGCGGGTCGCGGACCACTGCTGGGGCTGCACCGCCGGCGGCGGCTCCAGCTGCGGCGGTGCCCTGAGCGGATCAGGAAGCTGATCCAGCCGCTGATCCGTTGAGGGGCTG
This sequence comes from Bordetella parapertussis, assembly GCA_943324725.2. GTDB lineage: Bacteria > Cyanobacteriota > Cyanobacteriia > PCC-6307 > Cyanobiaceae > Cyanobium. The sequence continues at coordinate 5,094 of CALPMR020000024.1, forward strand.
ACCCAGCACACGACAGCCGATCTGCAGCTGACCTTCATCCAGCAGTCGACCGATTCTGAGCGCCTTGGCCTCTTCTTCGCGGTTGAAGTTGGCCTGATTGATGGTCAGCCAATCGATCTCGTCCTGGGTGACGATGCCCGTGGACAGGGCCTCAAGAAACACCTCACCGACCAGCATGGCGAATCCGGTATCGGCAGGAAGCGTAGGCCCAATAATGAGGCCCGACCCCCTGAGGGGCCGGGCCATGGGAGCTGTTGGAACGGGCTGATCAGACGAATGGCCCGTCAGGGCCGGGGATGGGTGATGCGGTTCAGAGCATGGTCCGGCAGGAGCCGGATGAGATCTTGACCGTCATGCGCTCGCCATCGATGAGTCGTCAGCGGGTCTTGGCATGAAGGATTCGGTTGGGTCGGAGTTGCCGAAGGTGGCACCTGGGGCCGAGCATCCATGGAATCGGCTTCCTTCAACCCGGGGGCACCTGCTGCGCTCTGCCATGGAGGGACTCCGGGAAGGAGAAGCAGGACGCGTTGAACGGCGCATCGGGTGATTCGCTGGGAACCTGGAAACCGCTGATCAGAACAAGACTGTTGGAGCAGGGGCCTGCGGTCAGCTCACTCCTGAAAATCGATTGGGTGGCGTGTCTTCCATCACTGGACCTCCCGGCTTGATGCCACCACTGTTGCCCTGAACGACCCGGGGCGCCATGGGTATTCATGCCTGTTCTGTCGGCATCAGCTGACAGAACCGACTCTTGCGTCCCAGACCGTGTCGAGTGAACTTGCCCCCGAGTCATGCCCCCCCAGGGCTGGCCACGGCGTTCTCCCTCGATTGTCAGCCGAACCATGGTGTTCTCCTCCTCCACTGCTGCCGACCTGCCGGCTGGGCAGGTCGTCGATTGGACGTCACAGGCGGAGGTGATGACGGAGCAGGAGTTGCTGCGGCTGGACGCCTGGTGGCGCGCTGCCAACTACCTGGCGGTGGGCATGATCTATCTGCGCGCCAATCCCCTGCTGCGGGAACCGCTGCTGCCCGAGCACATCAAGGCGCGTCTGCTCGGCCACTGGGGCTCCAGTCCAGGCCAGGCCTTCATCTGGGCCCATGCCAATCGGCTGATCCGTCGCCACGACCTGGAGATGATCTATCTCTCCGGGCCGGGCCACGGCGCCCCCGGGGTGCTCGGGCCCACCTATCTCGATGGCAGTTACAGCGAGTTCTACCCCGACAAATCCCAGGACCTCGAGGGGATGGGCCGCTTCTTCAAGCAGTTCTCCTTCCCCGGCCACATCGGCAGCCACTGCACCCCCGAAACGCCCGGCTCGATCCATGAAGGCGGCGAACTGGGCTATGTGCTTTCCCACGCCTGCGGCGCCGTGTTCGACAACCCGAACCTGATCGCCCTGGCCTGTGTGGGCGATGGCGAGGCCGAAACCGGCCCGCTGGCCACCTCCTGGCACATCAACAAATTTCTGAACCCGATCGGCGATGGGGCAGTGCTGCCGGTGCTGCACCTGAACGGCTACAAGATCGCCAATCCCACCTTGTTGGCCCGCATTCCGCGCGAAGAGCTGGCCAGCCTGATGCGCGGCTACGGCTGGGAGCCCCTGTTCGTCGAGGGTCATGAACCGATGGCGATGCACCGGGCGATGGCGGCCGCCATGGATGGGGCGATCGGCCGCATCCGCGCCATCCAGACCGAATGCCGCAGCAGTGGGGTGGCCCGCAGGCCGGCCTGGCCGATGATCGTGCTGCGCTCTCCCAAGGGCTGGACCGGTCCGGCCGAGCTCCACGGCCACAAGCTGGAGGGTTTCTGGCGTTCGCACCAGGTGCCGCTGCCGGCACCGGCCAGCAATCCCGAGCAGCTGCTTCTGTTGGAGCAATGGCTGCGCAGCTACCGGCCCGAAGAGCTTTTCGATCAGAACGGCCGTCTGGTGAAGGAGCTGCAGGCCCTGGCGCCCAACGGGAACCACCGCATGGGCTCCAATCCCCATGCCAATGGCGGCCTGCTGCGCCGCAAGCTGAAATTGCCGCCGATCGAGGCCTATGCCGTGCACCTGGAGAGTCCGGGGTCGGTGGAGACGGAGAACACGGCGCCCTTGGGGGCCCTGCTGCGGGATTCAATCGAGCGCAATCCCCATTCGTTGCGGGTGTTCGGTCCCGATGAAACGGCCTCCAACCGTCTGCAGGCGATCTACGAGCGCAGCCGCAAGGTGTGGATGGAGGAGCTGCTGCCGGAGGACGCCGACGGCGGCCACCTGTCCCGCGAGGGACGGGTGGTGGAGATGCTGTCGGAGCACACGCTGGTGGGAATGATGGAGGGCTATCTGCTCACCGGTCGCTATGGCTTCTTCCATACCTATGAGGCCTTTGCCCATGTGATCGCCTCGATGTTCAACCAGCACGCCAAGTGGCTGGAGAGCTGCCTGCACCATGCCCCTTGGCGCGCCTCGATCGGCGCCTGGAACTGCCTGATCTCCTCCACCGTCTGGCGCCAGGATCACAACGGTTTCACCCACCAGGATCCGGGCTTCATCGATCTGGCCGGCAACAAGAGTGGTGAGGTGGTGCGGGTGTATTTACCCGCCGATGCCAATGCTCTGCTGGCGGTGGCCGAAGAGGCGCTGATGGAGACCAACGTCTGCAACATCATCGTCTGCGATAAACAGAGCCATCTTCAGTACCTCAACCTTGAAGCGGCCCGCCGGCACGTGGCCAAAGGCATCGGCCTCTGGAGCTGGGCCAGCAACGACCACCACGGCCGCGAACCGGATGAACCGGATGTGGTGATGGCCTGCGCCGGCGACATTCCCACCAAGGAGACCCTGGCCGCCGTCGAGATTCTGCGCCGTGAAATCCCCAGCCTGCGCATCCGGGTGCTGAATGTGGTGAAACTGTTCGCCCTCACCGAACCCAAAGAGCATCCCCATGGTCTCAGCGATCGTGATTTCGACACCCTGTTCACCGTCGATCGGCCGGTGATCTTCAACTTCCATGGCTATCCCTGGCTGATTCATCGCCTCACCTATCGCCGCACCAATCACGCCAATTTCCACGTGCGCGGCTACAAGGAGAAGGGCAACATCAACACGCCTCTGGAACTGGCGATGAACAACCAGATCGACCGCTTCAATCTGGTCATTGATGTCATCGATCGCGTGCCGGGCCTCGGTTCCAGGGCCGCCCACGTCAAGGAGCGCATGAAGGAGGCCATTCTGTTGCACCGCGCCTATGCCCACGCCCATGGCACCGATTCGCCCGAGGTCACCGACTGGCGCTGGACCTTGCCTGACGGCGAATCGTGAGTGAGCAGCCGCTGCTGGTGCTCAATGCCGGCAGCTCCAGCCTCAAGGTTTCCGTGCTCTCTGCCGCCGGTGCGGTGTTATGTCGCGAGCAGCGCAGCTGGTCGCCGCTGACCAGCCAGGAGAACGATCTGGAACGGCTGCTGGAGGCCTGGTTGCCCCAGACCCTGGCCCCCTGGCTGGGCCCTGGCGGCCAGGGTCTGCTGTTGGCGGGTCATCGGGTCGTGCATGGCGGCCTGCGCTTCACCGAGGCCACGCCCATCGATGCCGAGGTGCTGAAGGCCATCGAGGCGCTGGTGCCCCTGGCGCCCCTGCACAACGCCGTGGCGCTGCGGCTGATGCGCTGGCTGGGGAGCTGGCAGCCCCAGCTGCCCCAGTGGGCCTGTTTTGATACGGCCTTCCACGCCAGCCTCGGCGCCGAGGAGTCCACCTACGCGATCCCGGCCAGCTGGCGGCGCCAGGGCCTGCGGCGTTTCGGCTTCCACGGCCTCAACCATCAGCACGTCAGTGAGGTGGTGCAGCGCCGCTGGCGCGCAGGCGGCCGGCCTGGCTCACCGCGCCTGATCAGTGCCCATCTCGGCGCCGGCTGTTCGCTCTGCGCCATTGCAGCGGGCCGCAGTGTGGCGACCACCATGGGCTACACGCCGATGGAGGGGCTGGTGATGGCCAGCCGCAGCGGTTCGATCGATCCAGGCCTGCTGCTGCACCAGCTGCGCCAGGGACTGAGCCTGGCCGAACTCGATCAGGCCCTCAATCACGAGGGGGGCCTGCTGGGCCTGTCGGAGCGCACGGCCGACATGCGCGAGCTGCGGCGACTGAGCGCAGGCGGCGATGACGCCCGCGCCGATCCTGGCGCCAGCCTGGCGATCGCGGTGTTTCGCCATCGGCTGCTCCAGGGAATCGGTGCCATGGCCGCCAGCCTCCGGGGCGTGGATGTGATCGCCCTGACGGGGGGCATCGGTGAACATGACGGCGAGCTGCGCGCCGAACTGGAGGCCGCCCTGGCCTGGTTGCAACCCTTTGAGCTGCTGATCGTCAGTGCCGATGAGGAGGGGATGGTGGCTCGCAGCTGTCTGGCAAGCCTGTCGGCAGGCTGAACCCGGATCGCTGAACCCGGATCGCTGAAAACCGTGCTCGCCCCTGACGGCTTGATCAACCCGAGCGCCTCGACGCCAGGGTTTCGTAGGCCTGAGCGAAGGATTCCCCCAGGGCCTGCCGCAGCACCTGATCCTGGCGAAAGGCCTGCAGCGCCTCCTCCAGGCTGCTCGGCAGGGGGCGGGCCGTACCGGCCTCCGGTGGATCGGTGTAAGTGTTGGCGTCACTGCGGCAGCCTGGATCCAGATCCCTCTCAATCCCATCGAGACCGGCCGCCAGGACGGCCGCCTGCAGCAGATAGGGGTTGGCAGCGCCGTCGGCGAGCCGCAGTTCCAGCCGTTGATCGTCGGGGATGCGCACCATGTGGGTGCGGTTGTTGCCGCCGTAGCTGATCCAGGCCGGTGACCAGGTGGCGCCGGAGCTGGTGTCGGCGCGGGCCAGGCGCCGGTAGCTGGCGGGCAGCGGGTTGGTGAGGGCACAGAGGGCCGGCGCATGGGCCAGCAGCCCCGCCAGGAATTGGTAGGCCAAAGGCGACAGTCCTTTCTCGCCGCAGGGGTCAGGGAAGAGGTTGCGGCCCTTGTCATCCCACAGCGACACATGCAGGTGGGCGCCGTTGCCGGTCAGAGCGGCGATCGGCTTGGGATCGAAGCTCACCAGGCAGCCGTGTTTTTCGGCCAGGGTGGCGGCCATCACCTTGAAAAAGGCGTGCCGATCGGCCGTGGTGAGCGCTGGGGCATAGGTCCAGTTGAGCTCGAACTGGCCGTTGGCGTCCTCATGGTCGGCCTGGTAGGGAGCCCAACCCAGTTCCTCCATGGCGCCGATCAGTTCGCTGATCAGCGGATAGCGGCGCATCAGGGCCAGTTGGTCGTAGCAGGGTTTGGTCTGTTGATCCAGCCGGTCGGCGACGCCACCTTGAAGCGGATCGAGCAGAAAGAACTCCGCCTCGACGCCACTGCGGAACTCAAAACCCAGGGCGGCGGCTCGCTGCAGTTGCCGCTGCAGCACCCGCCGTGGTGCCTGCTCGAGCGGCACTCCCTCCACGGACAGATCGGTGGCGACCCAGGCCACCTCCGGCTGCCAGGGCAGCACCATCAGGCTGCTCGGATCGGGATGGGCCAGCACATCCGGATCGGCCGGCGTCATCAGCAGCCAGGCGGCAAAGCCGGCGAAGCCCGCTCCGTTGGTGGCCAGGTCGGCTACGGCGGAGGCGGGCACGAGCTTGGCTCGTTGCACCCCGAACAGATCGGCGAAGGAAAACAGGAAATGGCGGATGCCGTGGTCGGCGGCAAAAAGGGCCAGGTCGGTCATCGGGACAGGCGGTGCTTGCGGGGGGGATGGCGAGGCAGGTGGGCGATCCAGTCGCGACCCGGGAGGGGGCTGGCGGCCGCGGACGACGAAGGAGACGGAGTCAACAGCGGGACCAGCGACGGGGTGGGGTGCGGGTCTTTGTCGTGGCGTCAGCGTGTCTAGGGCGATCCGGCGCTGCCTCGGGTTCAGGGTGACCCGAATCCCAGCATTGCTGGTTCCGCCCTGGCACGGCATGCGGCCCCTCAGGGGCGGCAGAGCTCCTCCACCACGGCGCGCAACTGGGCCTGCTCAGCGAGGCTGTCGCGGGGATTGCCGGCCCGGTGGCCCAGGTCGGATTCGAGCACCTGCAGGCTGGCGCTGGGGATCAGGGCTGCTTCGGCGGCGCAGTCGGCGGGTGGAAAGTAGAGGTCATGGCGGCCGGCCACCACGGCACAGCGGGCCCGGATCCGGCCCAGGGCGGCGGCGAGGTCGGCCTGGGGATCGCCGCTGGCCATGCCGGCAGCGGCGGCCACATCGCAGCCCAGCCAGACATCGAGCATGGCGATCAGATCGCGGGGATCGTGGCGGCGGTAGGCGGGCAACCAGGCCTGCTCCACGTAGCTCTCGACATCGGCGTAGCCCAGATCGAGATGGCCACCGCGGCGGTAAAAGGGCTGGCTGGCAGCCCAGCTGGCATAGATCAGGGCGAAACTGCGCAGCCCTTGCTCCGGCACGCCAACAAAACCATCGCCGTTCCAGGCCGGATCAGCCGTGAGCGCCTGGCGCAGGCTGAGCAGAAACAGGCGGTTGTGGGGGGTGGTGCGGGCCGTGCCACAGATGCAACAGAGGCGCTGACTGCGGTCCGGTTCGAGCACGCCCCAGTGATAGGCCTGCTGGGCTCCCATCGACCAGCCATAGATCAGCGCCGGACTCTCGACCCCGAAACGGTCCTCCAGCAGGCGGCGCTGGGCCCGGACGTTGTCGGCGTGGCTGACGGGCCAGCCCCACGGCTTGAGCCCGGGGCCGCCGTTGCTCGGACTGCTGGAGCGGCCATTGCCGAACTGGCTCACCAGCACGATGCACCAGCGCCCGGGGTCGAGGATCGGACCCACCACCCAGTCGATGTCCTCAGGCCAGGCGCCATAGGAGCTGGGATAGAGCACCAGGTTGGAGCGGTCCTGGCGCAGTTCGCCATAGACCCGATAGGCGACCTGGGCGCCGCTCAGGATCTGGCCGCTTTGCAGCTGCAGATCGCCGAGCTCGAACGTCTGGTCCGCTGACTGGGAGGGCCTGGCTGTGATCAAGAGGTTGCCGTGAGCTGGAAGGCCATCAGAGCTGCGATTCGGTCTGACGCTGGAAGGGGTTCTGATCGCCTTGGCTCTGAGCTGAAGCGGGGGCCGAAGCCGCTTCTGGCGTGAGCTGTGGCGGGGCGAGGACGCTGAGGTCGGCTAACAAATGCCGGTGAACGGAGCCATAACCGCGATCGCATTGCTCGAGCCGGGGTGCGATCAGCGCATGGGCCCTGGCCAGGGCATGGAAGGGCAGAGAGGGATAGAGATGGTGTTCAGCGTGGAACGGCATCTGCCACATCAACCAGCGCAGCGGCGCCAGGGTGAGGGTGGTGCGAGTGTTGCGCAGGCCGTCCGGCACGAAGGGGCAGCCACCGTGTTCGGCCAGCAGCACAAAACGCAGCAGCGGCTGGGCCAGCGCCAATGGCAGCAGCCAGGCCCAGAACAACAAACCATTGGCAGCAGGAATCGAGGCCAGCAGTACCACCCCATAGACAGCCATCTGCAGCTGGATCGAGCGGCGGACGGCTGGAATTGCGTCGGCTGGAATGTAGGGACGGTCAGCGAAATCGCCCCGCATGCCGGCCCAATGGCCGCGGACCTTTCCGATCCACCAGGGGATGGCGCTCAGCTCGAGCAGATAGCTGGCCAGGGTTGTGGGGGGGCTGTCCTCCAGCTCGGGATCCAGGCCGACCAGATGGGTGTAGCGATGGTGCCACTGGTGGTAACGGCGATAGAAATCGGCGTTGTAGAAGCTCAGCACTCCGGCCCACCAGGCGACGCTGTCGTTGAGTGAGCGGCTGGCAAAGGCGGTGCGATGGCCGCACTCATGCATCGCGCAGAAGCCGAAGGCCAGGCCCAGCCCCAGCAGCAACAGCCCCAGCAGCCGCAGGGGCCAGGCGATCACCAGAGCGGCGGGCTCGAAGCCGGCCAGCGGCAGGACCCAGAGCACGGCACCGGCCAGCAACAGGGCGCCGTGGAAGGCCAGTTGCCTCAGGCCGGGGCCATCGCGCCGTTCATTGAGCTGGGCCAGCTGAGCCGTGCCGAGCAGCTCGGCTGGGTTGGAACCAGCATCGGCCCTGAAGCGAAGGGATGCCGCCGCCAAACTGCCACCGTTGAGAGAGAGTCATTTTCGCGGTCGATGGGCCAGGGCCCTGTCCAGATTGGACAATCGCCACTCGGCCCTCACCTGAACTCCGGGCTGGCGGCGATCATCCGGATGCCACTCGGCAGATTCGCCCCCAGGCTCGACGGTGCTGCGGCTTCAGCCGGAATCCCGTTGAACCTGGCTGTTGTCGCGGCGCAGCAGCACGTAGAGGTAGTCGGGATCCCGGTACTGGCCCGGCAGGCACTCATGCAGCTGGGCCAGACGCTGCCAGCAGACCGTGCGCTGGATGCTGATCAGACTGCGACCCTCGCGGATGAGCAGCCGCATGGCCTTGCAGTACATCGAATAGCCGGCCTCCAGCTCGCCGATCGTCACCTTGGACTTGCCGGCTTTCAAGGATTCCGGCGACGGGACACCCGATGTTCCCTGGGACATGATGGAGATAGAAGGCATCGCTCGATCGGCCGCGGAGCTGCCCGATCAATCTCGATCGCCCCGCGACCCTGGCGCTCCCCCCATCCGGGGACAATGACCCGCAGCGGAAATGACCCGCAGCTGAATCGCCGTGGTTCAGCGCTGGACCATGCCGCAACGCATGCCCTTGAGCACCGCCTGGAGCCGGTTGTTGACCCCCAGCGTCTGCAGGAGTCGCTTGGTGTAGGTCCGCGCGGTCCCTTCGCTGATCATCAGAGCGCCGGCAATCTCGCGATCGCTGAGTCCGCTGGCCAGCAGATCCAGCACTTCGTATTCCCTGGGGGTGAGCCGGGGGCAGCTGAGGTACGGCAGGTTGGCGCTGCGCAGGGAGGGACTGCGATAAACGTGGCGGCCGATGACCGCCATCACAGCGGCCTGAAGGGGCCGTTGGTCATCGACCACATCCGCCTCGGCCACCACGGCCTCGAGCCAGGGAGCTTCCGCATATTCCGCTGGAATCACATCACCGAGAGCCAGCACCACCACCTTCAGGGCCCCATGGGCCTGGCGCGCTTTCCGGGCCAGCTCAAAGCCATTGCCGCCCTCGAGATGATCCGTGCAGATCAGCAGTTCGTAGGAATCCCTGGCCAGATACTCCAGGCAGGAGGCCTCATCGGTGACAGCGCAGCCGATCAGGCTGCGGTCCTGGAAGCCCTCGCAGAACGATCGCAATAAAAAACGACCTTTCATGGCGAAGGCCACCTTGCCGCTGACACAGGCGGAAAGCATCAGATCATCGAGCCTGGCGCCTTCGAGCGAATCGAGGTACGGGGTGAGATCCATGCATCGGCCCGGATCCAACGCCAACAACCTATTCCAGTGCTGACGCCGATCGTGGCTGGCGCAGAACAGCAGTCGAACAATGCCTCAAGGCCCATACCCCGCAGGGAGTGAATGCCGCTTGGCTCCAAATTTCCAGGATCGATTAAGGTTTGACGGTTGATGGAAGCCGTATGGACGAAAACAACCCTGTGCTGACCGCTCTGAAGCTTGAGCTCGACTCCCTGCGCCGTCACTACCTGAGTGAACCCAATGAGCAGAGCCGCTACCAGTTGGTGCGGATGGAGCAACTGATCGCCCAGTGGGCATCCACGGGCGTGCCGGTCGCCCTGATCTGAATCAGGCTTGACCTGAATCTCCTGGAGCCGTGACGCCATGGGCAAGCACAAATCGGGCCAGAAGCACCCCAGGGCATCAGCCGCTGCCCACCCCAACGGCGAATCTGAACTCAATGGCGAGCAGTACCAGCCCTCCACCACTCTCGAAGATCTGAGCACGGAAGGATCCAGTGAGGGCTCCGGGCGGCTGGATCGCCATCTGTATGAGAAGGAGCTGACCCGGCTCCAGGTGGAACTGGTCAAGATGCAGTACTGGATCAAAGACACGGGCTATCGCTTGATTGTTGTCTTTGAAGGGCGCGACGCGGCCGGCAAGGGAGGCACGATCAAGCGCATCACCGAACCGCTCAATCCCCGCGGCTGCAACGTGGTGGCCCTGGGCACCCCTTCGGATCAACAGAAGAGCCAATGGTATTTCCAGCGCTACGTGGAACATTTCCCGGCCGCTGGCGAAATCGTCATCTTTGATCGCAGTTGGTACAATCGAGCCGGCGTGGAGAAGGTGATGGGATTCTGTACATCGTCCCAGGTGGATGAGTTTCTGCAATCCTGTCCTGAATTTGAGCGGATGTTGGTGCGCAGCGGCATCATCCTGATCAAATACTGGTTTTCAGTCAGCGATGAAGAACAGGAAGTGCGTTTCCGTTCCCGTCTCAAAGATCCGGCCCGACGCTGGAAACTCAGCCCGATGGATCTCGAATCCCGCGATCGCTGGGTGGAGTTCTCCCGAGCCAAAGATGCGATGTTTGCCCACACCAACATCCCCGAGGCTCCCTGGTTCACCGTTGAGGCCAACGACAAGCGACGCGCCCGACTCAACTGCATTCGCCACCTGCTCTCCAAGGTGCCCTATGAAGACATGACCCCCAAGGCGATCAAATTGCCGCCCCGCAAGAGTGGTGGTGACTATCAACGGCCGCCGCTCAACGAGCAGTTCTTCGTGCCGAACGCCTATCCGTGAGATCTCGGGCGCCGTCGCAGGGTCCCAGCCAGATCAACAGCGTGAACCAATGAATCAGCACCGGTGCCCAGAGCGATCCGGTGCTGGCGTAGGCGATCACACACACCAGCCCGAGCAGACTGCAGGGCACCACAAACCGGGCCTGCTGAAACAGCCCGCGGCCCTCCGGGTACCAGAGCCAACCGGATAAGGGGTGATACAGCACAAACAGCCCCACACTCAGGGCGACCCAGCCCGCCTGGGCCATCGGCTCGAGCTCCAGCAGGGACCTGGGCAGCAGCAGCACCCGGAACAGCCCTTCCTCCAGCAACGCCGGCAGCAGCAGCAGGCTGGCCCCCAGCCGCAGCCAGGCCAGCCATGTCAGCAGGCGCCATGGGGGCCTGAGCAGACCCGACGCCAATCCCAGCGGGATGGCCAGCAGCCCATAGAGCCCGATCAGCTCCAGCACGATCGCCAGTTGCGCCAGGCCGAACGGGGCCGTCAGGGCCTCGCCGAGTCGGCAAAGCAGCAGGGTGAGGACGGTCATCGCAACTCCAGCCGGGGTGGTTCGCTCTCCAGCCGCCAGAGCTGGGCACGGCTGCGCAGCAGTTCCTGGCCGACGATCGCCTCAATGCCCAGTTGGGCGAAAATCGGATTCTCAAGGCGGATCGCCTCCACAGCCGCTGGCTGGGCTGGGTTGGTGACCGCGTCGCCAGGCGCCGGCTGGCCGAGCGACAGGCCGCCATAGCGCCGCAACTCCACCGCCTGCTCACCGCAGAAGCCAGCCAGCCGCAGCGCCTGGGCGGGGCCGAGGGGCTGCAACCGGGCCGCCAGGGCCGGACTGAGGAACAGTCCCTCGGCGCCGGTGTCCGCCAGGGCGGCCACTGCCGCTCGCTTGATGTGGAGCTGCAACAGCGGCACGCCGCGCCGCCAGCGCAACGGGATCGTCAGGCTGGAGACGCCGGATCCATAAGCCCGGGCCGCGCTCAGGGCCGCCGGCCCCAGGGCGAGCCGGTTGTGCTGGGGATCGATCCACAGCGGCAACTGCCGCAGGCTCGGGATTCCCAGCACGCCATCAATCCCCTGGGGCAGCGCCGCCACCGGCATGACCAGGGCCTCGACACCGCTCAGTCGCAGCGAACCCTGCTGCCCCTCGCTGCGCAGCTCCAGGGTGGGTAGGCGGGTGCGGCGTGGTTGAAGCGCGGCGCAGCGCGAACCGCCTCCGGCCAGTTCAATCGCATCGCTGGCGAGAGGCCGGCTGGAGAGTCCGAGGCGCTGGGCCAGCTGCGGGGTGACCATCGTCGAGGAGGCGCCGCTGTCAAGCAGCAGCCGCACCACACCGCCTGGACTGGCCATGGTCAACACGGGCGTATCGCCGCCACTGGCCCGCTCCAGGCGGATCGAGACGCTGCCGCGCAGGGTTCCTCCCGAAAGCGGCTGGCCCTTGAGTTGGATCAGGGCAGCGACCAGAGCAAGCAGCAGAGGCATGGGCTGGACGTGACTCAGGCAGGGGTGGGTTCGCGATGGATCGCCAAGGCAGCCAGAACCCCGCCGACGAAGCCGGAGGCATGGCCGATCCAGCTCACGCCGGCGGGGCTGAACAGGGGCAACAGCGCCGGCAACAGGCCGCCATAGACGACCAGGCAACCCAGGGACAACAGCAGCGACAGCGGCCGCTTCTCCAGCCAGCCGATCACCAGCAGGTAGCCGAGCAGGCCGTAGACCACCCCGGAGAGACCATGGCTGCCCACCGGCCAGAACAACCAGACCGGAATCGCGGTGGCATACACCCCGATCCAGACCGCCAGGTAATCGCGGCGGCTCTTGGCCAGCACCAACCAGGAGAGGGGCAGAAACCAGAGGCTGTTGCTGATCAGATGGCCGTACCCCGCGTGACTGAATGGGGCGGTCAGCACACCGAGGATGGATCCCCCCGGCACCATCGCCAGATTCCAGTGACCAGCGAAGATCAGTTGGTCGATCAGTTCCTGGCCCCAGGCGATCGCCAGGAGCAACGGCGGCAGGGCCAGGGAAGACGGCAGTTTGCTCATGCGCCGGCTGGCGGATCGCGCTGGAGTGGATATCACCAGTCTGGGGTGCTCAGGGCAGCGGGCAGCCTGTTGAGAGCGGCCGCCGGAGACAGGGCGCATCAAGGTCAGGACGGCTGTGTTGAACCGGCCCCCGGTCACGGATTGGCGCCGGGGCCGGGCTTACGACCCTGGAAACTGGCGACTGACCTCTAGTGTCCAGCCAACAGCCGGCTGGCGAGCGCACGGACTGCGGCGCTGGTCCGGCGGCACCTCACTCCTGCATGACCAGCTCCATCCTTGATGTCGATCTGCTGGCCTTCGAGCGCGGCGGTGAGGCCACCCGGGCCGCGGTGGTCGATGGGGTGCGTCGCAGCCTGAAGACGGGTTTTGTGTACACCCGCTGCGATCTGCCGGAGGACCTGCTGGATACGGCCTACGAGATGTTGGCTCGCTTCTTCTCTCTGGAGTCGTCGATCAAGCAGCGCTTCGTGGCCCCTGGAGCCCATGGCCAGACCGGATACACCGGCTTGCTGGTCGAAACGGCGGCCGGCAGCTCCCAGGCCGACTGGAAGGAGATGCTCAATTGGTCCGTGCCGATTCCGTCAGCCCATCCTCTGCGCCGGCACTATCCCAGCAACTACCCCGAGCAGTTGCTGCCGGAAGAGGTGGTGCCGGGGATCACGGCGGTGCTGGTCGACTTTCACCAGGCGGTGGCCGCGCTGCAGCGCCGCTTTCTGCGCATCATTGCGCTCTCACTCGGCGTCGCCGAAACCTGCTTCGATGAGATGACAGCCGAGGCCCCGACTCTGACCCGGGCCATCCGTTACCCGCCGATGGCGGCAGCTCCGGCCAAGGGCCACGTCTGGGCCGCCGCCCACGCTGACATCAACCTGATCACGGCCTTGCCAAGGGCCACCGCAGCCGGCCTGCAGGTGCAGGTGGATGGGGACTGGGTCGATGCCCTGCCGCCCCAGGGGCGCGTCATCATCAACACCGGTCTGATGCTGGAGCGGCTCAGCAATGGGTTGATCCCGGCGGGCTGGCATCGGGTGGTGGCACCTCGGGGGGCGAGTCAGGAGCGCTATAGCGTCGTGCAGTTCTGCCACCCCCGCCCCTGGACGGTGCTCTCCCCCCTGGCCAGCTGCTGCACCGCCGCCAACCCCCAGCGCTATGGCGCCATCACAGCCGCCGCAGCGCTTGAGGATGTGCTCTATCGGATCAACCTGCTGGGTTCAGCTGGCTGAGCTGACGGCGGCGATGTAGGGGGGGCCAGCTGCAAGCCCACACCGATCGGCACCACGCACACAGATCGACGCTCAACATCACGGGTCGTCGCTGCAGTGGTTTCATCCTGGGGGAGCGGCCTGAACCGGGGGACAGCATCCGCACGGATCCCAGCTGGCTCAGTGATCGTCGCGCAGCGTGACCTGACGACCCTCCAGCAGCAGCTCACCGCTGTCATGGAGCTGACGCAAGGCGCGGGAGAGGGTTTCGGGAGTGGCGCCAAGCTGACTGGCCAGGTCTTTTTTGGAGGCAATGGTGAGGGTCACGGCCCCGGATGTACGGACTGGCTGGGCTGATGAACCGTCTGGGTGGCAGACCTGCTCCCTGGCCAGCGCACGCAAATGCTGCAGCAGTCGCTGCCGCAGGGTCTGGCTCTGGAGATTGCGCAGCCGTTGCTGCAGCAGACGGCACTTGCC
>CALPMR020000025.1 GCA_943324725.2 Bordetella parapertussis
ACGACCTCGGCTTCGTAGCCAGCCTGCTGTTCGTCCTGGTGCCGGCGGTCTTCTTGATCATCCTCTACATCCAGACCAGCAGCCGCCAGGGCGGCTGACCTGTCACGTTGTCTGGTCTGCCGTCTGAGCGGCCAGGTGCAGTGGCTCTGACTGCGACTGAAATATCCCGTTGGCACTGGTGTCAACGGGAGATTGTTTGTATTCGATGGTCATCGGGACCCTGCTGTCTGCTTACAGATGCCCCATGGCCATTCCTCTCGATTGCGGGTAGAGAATTTGACCCCAGGATTCTACTGATAATCCTTCGTGGTGACACAGATTGATTTGAGGCTAGAGATTGGCTGCCGTTTTGACGTAATGTCCATTGTTGGTCAATGGGCTGCATTGGATCATTTGTTTTGACGTAGTGGCGCCGCAGCCCTTTGTTTCAGGCTGGATCGCGGCGTTGCGCATCTGCCGCGAATTCTTCTCAAGGTCCTGGCCGTTCTCGCGCAGAAGGCTTGATCTGCTGCCCAGGCGAGAATCCAGAAGCTGGCTGGTCTGTGGGCTTCTTGATGAGTGGAAGCTCTGCCCAGGATTGAGCAGAGTTTTACAGGCATCCGGGATATGGCTCGATTGTCCTGTGTTGCCAGATCATTGGCCACTCTGAGACGACATTTGAGCCGATCAACAGCCATCTCGCCTTGCGGACTGGATCAGAGTGCTGCTGTCGCCATCAGCATGATGGTGTCGTCATGCCTGAGTCATGAGATGCCTCTGGCTCAATTGGATGTGGGGACGGGAGCAGGCGTTCGGGCTGCTGCTTTGGCACGAGCAGGGATCAACGGCAGGCTTCGGTGCCGGGCCTGCTGTTGCTCTGCCCGGTCAGCTTTGTTCTGGTTGTTGGTGATCGGGATCACTCCTGGATGACAGAGCTTGTGCCAGGGACTCGGTTCCCTCTGGGCCCTGCTCCAGGGACGCTGCGGATGGGGAGGTTGGCCGAGGTCCCTGGGCCAACAAGGGCGCGATGCCTGTGATCAGCGCGCCGCCGACTTCTCAACGGCTCAAGCTTCCACCCGCTCAGCTCTCTGATGCCTGGCGTTGAGCCTCCAGCTCCTGTCTCAGGATGTTCTCCGGCTTCAGCGGCTGCCTTCCGGTTCCCTCACCAGCAGCACCGGTGCCGGGGCATGGACGCGGATGTAGTCGCTGACGGAACTGCCCAGCAGCCGATCCAGATCCACCAGGGCCTTGGCCACCAGGGGGCGGCGGTCCTGGGAGGCGATCACCAGCAGGTCGATCTTGAGCTCTTCGGCCAACTGGCAGACGGTGCGGCTGACATCGCCGGTGCGATGGACCGGTTTCATCTGCACGCCCATGGATCGGGCCCGTTGCACCGCCTTGTCCAGCACCTCGTCGGCGGGACTCTTGCCGCCGCGTGAGGGGGTGATGTCCTGGCGGGTCACGTGCACACCCGTGAGGCTGCCGCCGGGGATGCCGCTGACCAGTTCACAGGCCAGGCGAATCGCGTCATCGCCGACGCCCGTACCGTCGACGGTGACCATCACCCGATTGATCGCCCGCACGTAGAGGTCGTCACGGACCAGCAGCATCGGCCGGGTCGACAGCTGGAAAACGTACTGGCTGGCGCTGTTGGCCAGAATCGACTGGAGCCGGCCCAGGCCCCTGGAGCCCATCACGATCAGGTCGGCGTCGATCTCGTCCGCCACATTCAGCACGGTCTGCTTGGTGTCGCCCTGGCGCACGATCGTGGTGACGTCGGCGGCGCTGAGGCCGAGGCGCTGGATGGCTTCGTTCACCAGGACCTCGCTGCGATCGCGGTGGTCCTGGAGGTTGCTGCCCCCCTGCTCCGGGATCACATGGAGCAGGGTGATCCGGGCCTGACGGCAAGGGGGGATTTCCCGCAACATGCGGACCATGTCTTCCACCTGGCTCTTGCCGGAATTGGCGATCAGAAGATTGCGGAACACGGGATGGTTGGAGGCTGGGATTCAGCCTATGGCTGATCGGCGGGCAGGATCCCCAAGTGCCGCAACACCGTGATGCAGTCGCCCCCATCCACCCTTTTCCCGGCGGAACCGGGCCAGGGCTGGTGTCTGCGCCGGCGGGTGTTGCCCCAGCACACCGACCATGCCGGCGTGATGTGGCATGGGGCTTACGTGGGCTGGTTGGAGGAGGCCCGCATTGAGGCCCTCGGGGCCGTTGGACTGCCTTACAGCGACCTGTCCGCCCGTGGACTGGAGCTGCCGATCGTCTCCCTGGCGATCGAGTACCGGCAGGCCCTGCTCCATGGCGATGCGGTGGAGTTGTGCAGCGTGGTGCTGCCGCGTCGGGGGCTGAGGCTTCCCTGGCACACCTGCCTGTTCGGACCAGGCGGAGTACTGGCGGCGACGGCCCGGGTGGAGCTGGTGTTGCTGGATCTCTCCGGCGGTCCGAGCCGGCGCCGGCTGCTGCGCCGTTGGCCCGCCGACCTGGACCGCGCCCTGGAGGCGTTGATCGAAAGGCCGCCGGGATAGTACATTTGAACCATTGCGGTGGGTCGCGATGGGGGATCTGGTGCGGGGGCAATTTCCGTTGGCTGCGGCGCCGGAGCTCCTGCTCGCGGCTTGTCCTGCCCCCTGGGGCGCCCGTCAGCGGCTTTGGTGGCTGCTCTGGAGTCTCTGTCCTGGTATCGGGGTCAGGCGCTTGCGGAGGCTGGTGCTGCTGCCCGGTGGTCTGGAGGCGGCCTGGCTGCTCCCGGTGGAGTTATTGGCGGCCCAGATGGGCTGGCCCCGGAGTCTGGGGCCGGCTGTGGATCAATTCCGCTGCCGCTGGGGGAGCGATCCCCTGCCCGAACTGGCCAGGGCGGGGCAAACCGGGCGGCGGGTGCTGTTACCCGGGGATCGGCGCTGGCCCGAGGCGATGGAGGCCCTCGATCGTCCTCCCCCGGCGCTGTACTGGCGAGGGCGTGGCAGTCTGTGGGCGCCCCTGGCCAGTCGCCTGGCCGTGGCGGTGGTCGGCACGCGCCGGCCTTCCAGCCATGGCCTGCTGATGGCCAGTCGCGTCGGCGCGGCGCTGGCGGCTGCCGGCTGGCCGGTGGTGAGCGGCTTGGCGGAGGGAATTGATGGCGCCGCCCATGAGGGTTGTCTGGCGGCGGGTGGCGCCCCGGTGGCAGTGCTCGGTACCCCTCTCGATCGCACCTATCCCCGGCATCACCGCGTTCTGCAGCAGCAGGTGGCCCGCCAGGGGCTGTTGCTGAGTGAATGGCCGGTCGGAGCCCCGGTCCGCCCCGGTCACTTCGCCAGTCGCAATCGCCTTCAGGTGGCTCTGGCGACGGCCCTGGTCCTGGTGGAGTGTCCGCTGGCCAGCGGTGCCCTCCATTCCGCTGATCTGGCCTGGGCCCAGGGCTTGCCCCTCTGGGTGGTGCCGGCTGATGCCGCCAGGCTTTCGGCGCTGGGCAGCAATCGTCTGCTGGCCAGGGGAGCCACCCCGTTGCTCACGCCTTCCGATCTGATCGATCAACTGGGGCCAGGTCCCCTGGCCGGCGGACCCTGGTCCACGGCGGCCACGGCTGTTGGTGAAATGGCTGTTGGTGAAATGGCTGTTGGTGACATGGCCTCTGAAGCCAGTGCTGCCGCCGTGGAGATGGCTGCCATGGCAAGGGCTGTCAGGGCCCGGAATGCAGGGAGCGAGGCCCTGCGAGCCCGGGCGCCAGCGGCTCAGATTGCAGGGGCCATGGCTCGCCAGGAAAGGCCTGTGGAGTGCCGGTTCGACTCAGCTGGTCGGCGCTTGCTGGCAGCGGTGGGGGCCGGCGCCAGCCTGGAGCAGATCAGCCAGGCCTTGGGTCAGCCCGCCGAGCAGCTGGCGCCTGTTCTGCTGGATCTGGAGTTGGCCGGCCTGCTCAGGGCCGAGCCTGGCCTGCGCTGGCGGCCGGCAGCTGTTCTGGTGCCGCAGGGGTCTGCCTAGGCTGAGTCCCATGGTTTCGCTGACCCCGTCACTGGCTGGAGGATCGGGTGCCTGTCCGCCGCCGAATCCTGGTTCGGCTGAATGCCTGCCAGGCGAGGTGCTCCTGACCTGGCGGCGTCAGCTGCTCGCCCAGGGGGGCGTCGCCAATGACTTTGACTGGCTGCTCGATCTGGCAGGGGGGGTGCGTTGGCCTGTTCTGCAGCGGCTGAGGCTTGATCCCAGCCGTTCAATCCGCCTCGAGCGCAGCCGCCAGGACCTCGAAGCCCTCTGGTTCCGCCATCTACAGACGGCCGAACCACTCCAGTACCTGGTGGGCCTTTGCCCTTGGCGGGATCTGGAGTTGCGGGTGGCTCCCGGGGTGTTGATCCCGCGGCAGGAGACGGAATGTCTGGTGGATCTGGCCCTGGCCAGCCTGCCTGCAGGGCTTCTGGCCAACGGGCAGCGAGACGCCTCCGCAGCCGGGCGGCTCGCCAGCGCCGCCAACGGTGGCCCTGGCGACGGCAAAGCGTCTGGCGCGCGGCAGGCCGAGGCGTTTCTCTGGGCTGATCTGGGCACCGGCTCCGGCTGTATGGCCCTGGCCCTGGCCCGCGCCTTGCCGAGGACGCGCGGGCTGGCGGTGGATCGCTCCGATCAGGCCCTGGCTCAGGCAGCGCAGAATCTCAGCCGCTTTGATCTGCAGTCGAGGGTCAGCCTGCACCAGGGCGACTGGTGGGCTGGGGTGGAGCCCTGGTGGGGGCAACTCAATCTGGTGGCGGCCAACCCTCCTTACATCCCCACCGCCCTGATCGCAGGCCTGGAACCGGTCGTCCGTGATCACGAGCCCTGGCTCGCCCTCGATGGGGGAGAGGATGGCCTGGAGGCCATCCGTGCCATCGCCGCTGGAGCCGTCAGGGCTCTGGCTCCAGGAGGGGTGTTGCTGCTGGAGCACCACCATGATCAGAGTGCGGCGGTGCTGGCGCTTCTCAACCAGGCGGGCCTGGAGGCCGCCACCGCCCATCCCGACCTGGAGGGCACCCTGCGTTTCGCCCGCGCCTACAGGAGCTGCGCCGATGGATGAAACCAGGCTCGCGGCCCACGTGCTGGGAGGGGGCGCAGCCCTGCTCCCCACCGATACCTTGCCCGCCCTGGCGGTCCACCCCAAGGCGGCAGCCCTGATCTGGCAACTCAAGGCCCGTCCCGCCGACAAGCCCCTGATCCTGATGGGCGCCGATTTGGCCCAACTTCGGCAGGTGCTGGGCCTGGTCTGGCGTCAGGAATGGCTGAACCAGGCCGAAGCCGCCTGGCCCGGTGCCGTGACCCTGGTGTTGCCGTTCGCAGGCGCCATCACGGCGGCTCTCCATCCGGGGGGCTGCAGTCTGGGGGTGCGGGTCGCCGCCTGCGCGCCGCTGCAAGCCCTGTTGCGGCGCACGGGTCCTTTGGCCACCAGCAGCGTCAACCGCTCCGGAGAGCCACCGGCCCTGAATCACGGGGAGGCGTTGCAACAGTTTCCCGCCCTGCCCTGGCTGGAGCCCCTGCCCTGGCCTCAGGCCTCAGGCCAGGCCAGCACCGTGTTGGCCTGGATGGGCGCTGGCGAGCAGCCCGGGCGCTGGCAGGTGTTGCGTGCCGGCCCCGTGCCGCTCCCCCGGGATTGATCCGCTGATGCAGGCCCTTGTCCTTCTGCTGCTGCTGACCCTGGCCTTGAGCCATTGGTTGCTGGAGCCCCTGGCCGCCCTGATCCGGCCACTGCTGAGCCTCGCCTGGTTGGGCTGGGGGCTGCTGGCGGGCCTGGTCTGGCTGTTTGCCGGCGATCGGCATGAAGGATGACACCGTGCTGCTGGGGTCAGGCCCGCCAGGGCCGCTCTGGATTCGTCAGTCTCTGGCTTGCTGCTTGGTGTTTTTGCTGAGTGCCCGGATTCCCGGTCATCTGCTGGCCTGGATCAGCTGCCTGCGCAGCACTGGCGGCTGGACGGCAGCTGGCGAAGCGCTGTTGGTGCTGGCGGTTGATGGCTTCGGTCTGCTCTGTGCTCTCTATTTCACCCATCGGCGCATCCGGGGCCTGGCGTTGCTGCGCTGTTATCCCCCCAATCGCCTGATTCCCCTCAGCAGCCATCTGATCGGGATGTTGTTTGGCCTGATCAGCTTGGGCTCTGGATTTTAGGAGCATGTTGTTGATTGTTTTCCGGAGATGATCTGAGGCTTGAATCAGTGGCTTGCGGCCAAATTGAGGCGAGTGTCGTCCTCGTCGGGAACGAACCTTCCTGGCTGACTTTGATTTCGGACCCAGCACGCGATCTGGGGCGGCAGGGGTGCGATCGCCACAAGACTCAGTTGCGTCAAACCGGCTTTGGCCTTTGAGCCCTAGGCAGAGTTGCTGTACCGGAACAGGCTCTAGATCACGATAGGTTCCTGATGGTGGCGATCACAACATCACGGACGCCAGCCGCTCGGGCTCGCCTTGATCGGCTGGCACAGTGCGGCGCTTGAGGCGTCGGGACGCGATGATCTTCAGGCGATGGCTGCGCAATGTGGGGGTTCAGGGGCGGCGATCCGGCCTGCCACTGGGGCGCAGCAGCATCACCACACTGCAGGCAGGGACGAGGACGATCAGGTCGCGACTCGCTGTGACTGGCGGCGAGTCGCGGCACCACATCCGTATCCACCGGCCTGCCCAAGGGTGGCAGCTCCTGGGAGCCTGTTGCAGATAGGCAGTTCCGAGTGAAACGAGACAACTTGTCCCATAGCAACGATTAATGCGTTCTCGGAAAAGTTGCAATAGCAATTTCGTCCTTGTGATGCTAGCCGCTTGAAATCGATTGCAGTCCCTGTGATATCGCGAGTCCAGCACGCCAAAAAAAAGGATCCGCTGCTTTCTCGGTTCGGATCGGGCCCGAGTCCCCTTTGCGGCAGAAAAGCTCTCGATTTTTGTCCGGCGATCTCTGCGCAGCAGACTCTCTTGGCACTCAGGGCCAGCTGGACGATCAGCCTGGCTGGCTGGCGGGCTCGGGAAGGGCCGCCACCAGCACTTTGTCGATGCGCTTGCCGTCCATGTCCATCACCTCGAAGCGAAGGCCATCCCAACTGAAGTGATCTCCGGCCCGGGGTACTCGGCCCAGCACATGCAGCACGAAGCCACCGAGGGTGTGAAAGTTGCCGCTAATTTCGTCGGGCAGGCTGGAGCGCTGAACCAGATCTTTGAATTCACTGATATCAAGAGCACCATCGAGCAACCAGGAACCATCTTCGCGGCGGATGATCTGCGGTTCATCGAGATCTTCGGCCGAGGGCAGATCGCCGACAATGGCCTCCATCAGATCGGTGAGTGTCACCAGTCCTTCGATGCCACCGTATTCATCGGTGACCAGGCCGATATGAACACCGGTCTGGCGAAACTGCTCGATCACATGGAGGGCCCGAGCCGATTCCGTGATGTAGAGCGGTAGTTGTAATAAGCTGTTCAGATCCACTGGATGACCTGAAAGTTCGGCTGCCAGCAGGTTGCGGCCCCGCAGGATGCCGATGCAGTTGTCGAGGCTGCCCTGGGCCACGGGCAGGAGGGAGTGGTTGCTGCCGGTCACCAGCTCCAGCTGTTGTTCACGCGTGATGTTGAGATCCAGCCAGCAGATCTCAGTGCGCGGCGTCATGATGGCGCGGATTGAGCGATCCCCGAGGCGAAAGACCCGTTGCACCATGACGTGCTCGGCCTCTTCCAGCACACCCGATTCGGCCCCCTGGCGGATCAGGGCCTTGAGCTCTTCTTCGGTGAGGTCCGGTTCGCTGGAGCTGCGGATGCCCAGCAGATTGAGCAGCACTTCGGTGGAGATGCCCAGCAGCCGCACCAGTGGGGCCGTCCAGTTGGCGAGCCTGCGCATCGGCTGGGCCACGGCGCAGGCCACGGCTTCGGGACTGTTGAGGGCGATGCGTTTGGGCAGCAGCTCGCCGATCACCAGCGAGAGGTAGGTGATGACGCCGACGACCACGGCCACACTGAGGCCTTCGCTCCAGGCACGCAGCAGCGGAATCGAGGCCAGCAGGGGCTGGAGCCGACGCGCCAGGGTGGCTCCCCCTACAGCTCCACTGAGGATGCCGATCAAGGTGATGCCGATCTGGACAGCGGAGAGAAAGTCGTTGGGTGAGTTGGCGAGTTTCAGGGCAGCCCGGGCCCGGCTATGGCCCTGGTCGGCCAGCTGTTCCAGCCGGATCTTGCGGGCCGAAACCACGGCGATTTCCGAGCCTGAGAAGATGCCGTTGGCAACGATCAGAACGAGGATCAGAACAATTTCGACCAGGACGGTGACCACAGGACTGGGGGGCTCTGATTGGCAGCTGCCCGGCGGAGGATAGCAGGGAAAGACAGTGTGGAATGAGCCTCAGCCAGCGAAATGGCGATGGGAAATCCTCGCAAAGATGCCTGGTCTGAGTGAATGGAATCGCTGAATTCCATTGGCCGCCAAGGCGGCTCTCGAGTCGCTCTCAGTTTGGAATCTCGTCGCTGACAGCGAAGCGCGCATTTGGCTGCTTGGTCTGGCTGTGGGGCCTGCGGCCATGTCCCTCGCACCGGATGCCTGCTGGTCTTGGCTAGGCCGAAACTCGGTATCGCCACGGCTGCTGATTGTCCCCGCCTCAGGGCTTTGCCGGCCCGGCGCCCCAGCGGCCCGAGTCCCCCATAGGTGGAGTGCTGCCAAGGCGCTGCTGTTGAAGCGGACGGAGCGGCGACGAGCACTGCTGCCGCGTCTCTCACCGTTCGTTGCCTGTGAAGATCTGAGGCTCTGATGCGCCTGTTGAGGACCTTGCCGGAGGCGGCGGTGTCAGTCGGAGGCTGGGTGGTTCAGGATCTGGCGCCGCGCCAGCCTCCGAACTCCTGCCGGCGGGCCTTGGACCTGGGCTGCTGCGAATTGATGGCCGACTTCATGGTCCTGGGGGCGATGAAGCCCGCAGCCAGGGCCATCAAGCGCAGCGAATCAGCTGCAAATAAGTGGAAATCCTTGTCCCTGGGATGGGCTGTTGGCCTCCGCGCTTGAGCTGACGCACGGCCCTCAGGGCCGCCGGCGCTGTTGACGCAGCACCTCCGAGGGCTTCTGGCCGAAGCGCCGCAGGAAATCGCGGCTGAAGGCGGCCTGGCTGATGTAGCCACAATCCTGGGCGACCTGGCTCACCGTCAGGCCTGGGGCCGGCCGGCCCAGGATGGTCAGGGCCCGTTCCAGCCGTTGGCGGCGCAGCCACTGGGTGGGGCCGCAGCCGTAGCGCTGACGGAAGGCGTACTGCAGCGAGCGGCGGCTGTAGCGGCTGCGGCGTTCGATGTCGCTGAGGCTGATCGGTTCCTGCAGATTCGCCAACATCCACTGCACAAGTGCGTCATGGCTGAAGGGATCTTGCTGCCGCACCGTGGGGCAGGGGCCCGATGCGCGGGGAAGCTCGCCGCTGTCGCCGTGCAACAGCTGGGGCAATAGCAACATCACCAGCAGCCGGCGCACCAGATCGTCGAGTTGCAGCATCGGGTTGACGCTGCCACTGGCGGCGATGGCGGCGTGGACCAGCCGCAGGCTCTGTCGGAGCAGGGTCTGGATGCTGCCGAGGCGCCGATCGACCCGGTGATCGAGCACGGTGGTCTGCTGCAAAGCCGCCTGGATGGCCAGGGAGCCCCTTGGCGAGCCGGCCATGGCGCTGGCCACCGCCGTCAGGCTCTCGGGGGGAAATGTCACCACCACCGCAGCGCAGAAGCTGGCGTGAATGCGCAGCTGGGACTGCTCCTGACTGAGAAACAGCCCGGCATCCTGGAAGCGATAGGTCCGCCCATCCACCTGGTAATCGTTGATCGCCAGCTCCGGTGCGTAGGGGAGCACGACGTGGGCCTGATGCTGTCGCTCCAGGGTGCCATCAAAGCCCGAGCCGAAGGTCGACAGCAGGCTGAGATCGCCCAGTTGCACCGCGGCGGACTTGTTGAAGAAGGGCTGCTGCGGCTCCAGGGCGTCCCAGGTGGCCACCTTCACCGGCAACACCTGATCCAGCACTCCGCCGAAGACATCGGTGTCGTGGGAGGTCATGGAAATCCCAGGCAGCTCCAGCAGCGGCATCCGTGAGCGGCTTGCTGCAGTTGCTTCCCTGTCTGCGTTTGGATTCGGGACTCCGCTGGCTGGACCGCTACTGGCTGTTCTGGTGCTCATGCCTGCTGGGTCGTTCACTGCTGCTGAGTTGCGTCGGTCGATGGCCTGGAACTGGACGGGCGCCGCTGACAGCGTGTTGTCGATGACTGCGCCGCTCGAGCCTGCTGAATGGGGGGCCTGGTCATCGGCCTGGCGAGCTGCCCCGTTCCTGTTCTGGCCGTAGCTCATCGGGCCCGATCTGGCCCCAGGTCATGGGCGCCGTTGCCTGCTGATTATGCGTGTGGCGTTATTGCTGACAGGGCATTGATGCGTTTTGTTCGGAGATTGGAGCTGGGCCAAGGCGTTGCCGGCTACAGCCAGTGGTGGGGATAGGGGCTGCTGGCTGGGATCAGCTGGCTGAAGGCCACGGCCATCAGCAGCAACAGCAGCGATCCAGCCAGAACCGGCATCAGCACGAAGCTGGGCCTGGCACCGAGCAGCACGCCCAGCAGTGCCACAGCTCCTGCGGGAGGGTGGAGGCAGCGCAGCATCTGGCCGCTGGTGATGGTCAAGCCCACCGCCAGCCCCATCACCCAGGGAGCCGTGCCGAACAGCAGCACGCAGCCGACGCTGATCAGAGCCGCGAGAGTGTTGCCGGCCACCAGGTTGCGCGGCTGGGCGAGGGGGCTTTCGGGGTGACCGAAGAGCAGCACGGTGGAGGCGCCCAGGGGGGCGGCGATCAAGGGGTAGTGGCTCCAGGCGCTCAACAGGCCCAGCAGGGTGATGGCAATCAGGGCACCAAGCCAGGCCCTGATCACCTGGTTCGTCACAAAGGTGGGCTGGTATCTGCGGCCCCGCTGGCGCTGATCAGCAAGGAACCAGCGAAGCCGACCCAGCACCATGCCATTTCTGTATCGGTTCGAACAATCTAGCCGTTGGTGACGATCCGCTGGAACATATACCCCATGCCCCGGGCCGTGATGATCAGTTCGGGATTTTCCGGATCCTCCTCCAGCTTCGCTCTCAGCCGCGAGACGTGCACATCCACCACCCGGGTGTCGGCATGGCGCTCCGGGGTGTAGCCCCAGATCTTGGTGAGGATGTCGGCGCGGCTCAGAGGTTCGCCTGAGCGACTCAGCAGCAGTTCCAGCAGGCCGAATTCCATGCCGGTCAGGCGGATCCGGTCTTCGCCGCGGAACACCTGGCGCTTGGCGGTGTTGATGCGCAGTCCACCCACCTCGATGCCGTTGGAAGTGGCCGGTCGCTGGCCGCCGCTGCCGCTGCCATTGCCCTGCACCCGCCTGAGCACGCAACGGATGCGGGCTTCGAGCTCCTTGGGGCTGAAGGGCTTCATCAGGTAGTCGTCGGCCCCCAGTTCCAGACCCAGGATCCGGTCCTTGACCTCGGAGAGGGCCGTGAGCATCACGATCGGCACATCCGAGATCTTGCGCAGCTCCTGAATGACGCCATAGCCGTCAAGTTTTGGCATCATCACGTCGAGCACCACCAGATCGGGCTCGACGGACGGGAACAGATCCAGGGCTTCCTCGCCGTCGGAGGCAGTGGCCACGGTGTAGCCCACCATCGACAGGCGGGTTTCCAGAATGCGGCGGATACTGGCCTCGTCATCCACCACGAGGATGGTTCCCTTGTTGCCGGTCGCCTCCCGTCCGTCGGTGCCGGAATGGGGAACGGATGCGGTCATGGTGACTCGACTCAGGGGGAGGTGAAAGGCCTCCGCAGGCCTTTCGTGTCGTTATGCCGATCCTCTCAGATAGCGAGCCGCTGGGCAGGGCCTTGAGTGTGGTATTGGCTCAGATTGCCCCAGTCTCCACCGGCGGGGCTGGCTTGTCGCTGTCCTTGAGAGATGGATAGGTGGCGCGGGTGAAGGTCGAGATCTCCTGGCGCACCTTGCTGCGGAAGTTGCGTGCCGTTTCGCCCGCCAGCACCGGGTAATCGGTGGCTGAGGCCCGCTCATCACCGCGCAGGTGTTTCCAGCTGGTGGGCTCCTGCTGTTTCAGGACCTCGAGGGGGGCTGCGAAGTCGTAAATGACGACGCGACCGAGGGTTGCGGCTTCGGCTGCCCAGCGTTCCCGTTCCGGCAGAAACAGCTTTGCTTTCAAAGTGTCCGGCAGGCCCAGCACCGGCTCGTAGTACTCCAGGGCCCTGAGTTCCTCCTCCAACACGATCGGCCAGGCTGCCTGCTCATCGGGCTGAAGACCCAGGGCTTCGGCGCTGGCCTGCATGGCCGCCAGATGGAAACTCAACCAGCGATGGTGTGCTTTCTCCTTGAGGGTTTTCCTTGCCGAGCCCCGACCGGAGCTGGGGCGTTTGGGCAGGGCGGCTTCGGCCTTGCGCAGCAACACCCGTTCGTCCCGTTCCAGATTGATGGCCCCCCAGCGCTGCCGGTATTCCCAGAGCTCTTCGTAGACGCGCACTTCTTCAGCGCTCCAACCCAGCTCGCGCAACTCTGCAGAGCGACAGCCTTCTTCCTTCACCATCGGGAGTCCGGTCACTTATGGCTGGCACAGTAAACGTTGGCGCCGGGTGATCGGCTCTTGCCTCCCTGCACTCAGCTGTATTCACCGGGGATGTCCCGCTTGGTGATCGTCACCCGCTCGAAGGTCTGACCGGAGGCCCTCAGCAGTTCGTCGCCGGAGAACTCAAAGCCCAGCCCGGCGGCGATCTGGGCGACATCGTCGGCGGTGGCGGCCGCCTGGACCGCCGCTCGCAGCGCCGGGGTGTCCTGAACGCTGGCGAGAAAGGCCCGGAGTTGGTCGCGGGACTGCGGTGAGGGCGATCAGCATGACGCGGCCTCCCCTGGCCGTGGATTGGGGCAGCAGGGCTGACCGGCTCGGAGCTGGGCGACTAAGTTGTGAATCAACTGCGGCCTGCGTTGAACATGCTGCGCTTCATCGCCAACGTCATCTGGTTTCTGTGTGGCGGTGTGGTGATGGGACTGGGCTGGTGGCTGGCCGGGCTCGTGGCGGCGATCACGATCGTCGGCATCCCCTGGGCCCGGGCCTGCTTCGTGATCGGCACCTTCTCCTTCTGGCCGTTCGGCTACGAGGCGATCAGCCGCACCGAACTCAGCGGCAGGGGCGATCTCGGCACCGGTCCACTCGGATTCATCGGCAATGTGGTCTGGTTTCTGTTGGCCGGCTGGTGGTTGGCGCTGGGGCACCTGGCCTCGGCCCTCGCCTGCTTCATCACGATCATCGGCATCCCCTTCGGCCTCCAGCACCTCAAGCTCGCCGTGATCGCCCTGGCGCCGATCGGCATGACGGTGGTGCCGATCCGCCGCTGAAGGCGCCGGCGGGGATCACGGCCATCACACGGTGGCGCCGAAGAACTTGCCTGCCAAGGCCGTCAGGCCCATGGCCAGGGCTCCCCAGAACAGCATCCTGAGGCTGCCGGTGCGGATCGGGGCGCCACCGGCCCAGGCGGCCAGACCGCCCAGGGCCATCAGAGCGAGCAGGGCCACGGCTGTGGTGATCGCACTGATCCGTGCCGGCGGACTGAGCAGGATCGTCAGCAGCGGCAGCAGGGCTCCGGCCGCGAAGCTGGCGGCGGAGGCCAGGGCCGCCTGAATCGGTCGGGCCCGCAGGATGTCGCTCAGTCCCAGCTCGTCGCGGGCATGGGCTCCGAGGGCGTCATGGAGGGTGAGCTGTTCGGCCACCTGGCGCGCCAGAGCTGGCTCCAGGCCGCGCTGCCGATAGATCTCGGTGAGTTCCGCCAGTTCTCCACCCGGGTCCAGGGCCAGTTCCTGTCGCTCCCGGGCCAGATCCGCCGCCTCCGTATCCGCCTGCGATTGCACAGAGACATATTCCCCCGCCGCCATCGACATCGCTCCGGCGACGATGGCCGCCAGGCCGGAAAGCAGCAGGGTGGGGCGATCGGCACCGGAGGCGGCGATGCCCACCACCAGGCTTGAGACGGAGATGGTGCCGTCGTTGGCGCCGAGCACCACAGCCCTCAACCAGCCCACTCGATGGCTGTTATGGCGTTCTCGATGGTGCAGGGAGGGCATGGCAGGAGGGTTTCAGGGTTGCAGGGCCCTCAGCTTGTCCACCAGCCGCAGCCGGTGCTGCTCCAGGGTGTCGATCGCGAACAGGATCCACATCAGCTCGAGATTGATCGCCGCCGGGAGTTGCTGGCTCTGGTACGACGCCATCTCATGACGATGGATCTGGCCTGCTTCCAGCTTGGCGAGGAGTTCGGCCTGCACAGGATCCATCGCAATACCATCCCGACGTCGGCATTGCCGTCAGGTTATTGGGATGGTTCGTGCGGGCGTGACAATGGTGTCACCTTCGCCCTGACAGCTGCGTGCAGGGCCCCGGCCGCGGATCGTTGAACACCGCCTCCAGCCCGCAGCGTTCGTTGCTGTTGGCCGGCGGTGGCCACAGCCATGCCCTGGTGCTGCGCCAATGGGCCATGGCGCCGTCCCGCCGCCCGGCCGGCACTCTGATCACCCTGGTCAATCGCGCCAGCACAGCTCTCTATTCGGGCATGGTGCCTGGCCTGGTGGCCGGCCTCTACAAGCGGAGCGAGTGCGCGATCGATCTGCGCCGACTCTGCGGCCTGGCCGGTGTGAGCTTCATTGAGGCGGAGATCACTGGCCTCGATCTCGCTCAGCGGCAGCTGGAGCTGGCGGGGCGAGTGCCGCTGCGCTTCGACAGCCTCAGCCTTGATGTCGGTGCGGTGAGCGGAGAGGGTGCCCCGCTGGAGGAGGGCAACGGCTCCCTGATGGACCACAGCAACGCTGACGGGATCCGCGAGCTGGCGGTCAAGCCGCTGGAGTCCTTTCTGGACTGGAGTGAGGCCCTGGTGCCTGGGCGGAACGTGCGCATCCGGGGAGGGGGAGCCGCGGCCGTGGAAGTGGCCCTGGCCCTGCGCAGTCGCGGTGTGGCCGTTCGCCTGCTGCTGCGAGGTGATCAACTCCATTTCGAGTCCGCCGCCGCCCGGCGGGTCGTAGAGCGGCTGCTGGCCGCGGCGGCGATCCCGCTGGAGCGCCAGGCGGAGGCGCAAGCAGCTGTTCAAGCAGCTGCGGATCTGGCCTGCACCGGCAGTCGAGCTCCGGCCTGGCTGGCCGCGTCCGGGTTGCCGGTGCAGCTGGCCAGCGGCCGGGTGCTGACCGAGCCGACCCTGGCGGTGATCGGCCATCCCGAGGTGTTCGCCTCCGGCGATTGCGGCCTGATCGCCGCCTCGCCCCGGCCGCCGGCGGGGGTCTGGGCGGTGCGGGTCGCGCCGGTGCTGGCCACCAATCTGCGCCGTCAGCTGGAGCAGCCGGGGGCGCCATTGCAGGCCTGGGCGCCCCAGGCCTGGGCCCTGCAGCTGCTGGGTGTGGGCGGGGCTTCCTCTGCCGCCGCTTCCGCCGCCGCTGAGCCCCAGGCCTTGCGGGCACTCGCCCTCTGGGGACCGTTTGTGCTGGGCCCCTCCCGCTGGCTGTGGCGCTGGAAGCAGTGGATCGACCGACGCTTCGTGGCCCGTTTCACGGATCTTGCCCCGGCCATTGCCCCGGCCAGCCCCGATTCCCTGGCCGGGGCCATGGCCTGCCGCGGCTGCGGCGCCAAGCTGGCGGCCCGCCCCTTGGCCGCTGCCCTGGCCCGGCTTGATCCCCACGGTCAGGCGCCGCCGGCTGAAGACGCCGCCGTGCTGGATCTGGCCGCCGATGGTGAGCTGCTGCTGCAGAGCATCGACGGCTTCCCGGCCCTGGTTGACGATCCCTGGCTCAATGCCCGTCTCACCACCCTGCACGCCTGCAGCGATCTCTGGGCCAGTGGCGCTTCTGTGCAATCGGTGCAGGCCCTGGTGACCGTGCCCCAGGCTGCCGCGGCCCTGCAGGAAGAGCTGCTGCTGCAGACCCTGGCGGGGGTGAATTCGGTGCTGGAGCCCCTGGGGGCGACCCTGATCGGCGGCCATACTCTCGAGGGCCGCGATGGGGCGGGGCTGGCCCTGGCGCTCACGGTCAATGGCCGGGTGCCACCGGCGCGTCACTGGTGCAAGGGCCCGCTGCAGCCGGGTGATCTGCTGCTGCTGAGCCGGCCTCTGGGCACTGGCGTGCTGTTTGCGGCGGCGATGGCGGGGGCGGCGCAGCCGCAGTGGATCGATGCGGCCCTGGCGATGATGCAGGTCAGCCAGGCCGAGCTGGTGCCGCTGCTCGCCGACCATGGCGTGCGGGTCTGCACCGATGTGACCGGCTTCGGGCTGCTGGGCCATCTGGGCGAAATGCTGGCCGCCACCCCGGGGAGCCGGGTGGTGCTCGACGGCGAGGCGATCCCGGCTCTGCCTGGGGCCCTGGAGCTGCTCGAGCGGGGCTATGCGAGCAGTCTGGCTCCGGCCAATGCCAGTGCCCTGACGTTGCTGCAGGGGGGGGCTGTGCGCTTCTCCTGCGGCGGCCCCCTGCCGGCGGCCCATCAGGCCCTGTTGCTCGATCCCCAGACCTGCGGCCCGCTGCTGGCGGCGCTGCCGGCGCAGCGGGCGCCGGCGGCCCTGGCGGCGCTGCGGGCTGCTGGCTTCAGCGAGGCGGCCCTGATTGGTCAGGTGCTGGCCGGCGAGGCGGTTTAGCCAGGCGCCATCAGGCCCCGATCCAGCAGCTCCTGGGCTGCCGCCGCTGGGCTCAGCTGGCCCAGCTCCACCGTCGAGAGCCGATGCTGGCCGAGTTCGTGGTCGTAGCAGCGGTCGTAGTAGTCGAGCATCTGCAGGCAGGCGGCGGCCCAGTCCTGTCGCTCGATCGCCTCCAGGGCGGCGGCCGTGCGCTGGGGGCCGAGCCGTTTGGCGATGCGGTGGGTGGCCTCGGCCAGGGCCTGTGGGTCCTGGCTGCCGTAGATGGTCACCAGGTGGGCCACCCGCTGCTCGAGCGGCCGTTGCACCTCCAGCATCGGCGCGGCCCGCATCTGGCGCCACAGGCCGGCGGGGATGCGGCAGCGGCCCACCTGGGAGCTCTCCGCCTCCAGCCAGATCGCCGGGGCGCTCTCCAGGTGGCAGAGGGCGGCGGCCAGACGGTTTTCATAGTGCTCGCTGCTGGGCTGGGCTGGCAGTCCCAGGCCGCCGAAGCTGCTGCCGCGGTGGTGGGCCAGGCCTTCGAGGTCCACCATCGCGACGCCCCGTTCAGCCAGGGCCAGCAGCAGTTCCGTCTTGCCGCAGCCGGTGCGACCCCCCAGCAGCCGCAGGGGCCAGGGCCGCTCGAACAGCGCCAGCACCCAGCGGCGATAGGACTTGTAGCCCCCCTCCAGCAGAACCACCGGCAGGTCGAGCTGGCGGGCGAGCCAGGCCACCGAGGCCGAACGCATGCCGCCGCGCCAGCAGTGCAGCCGCAGGGGGGCGGTGGCCAGAGGGCTGGTCGAATCCGTGGTGCGGCTGGAGGCTGCTGGCCCGATCGACAGGGGGTGCCGCTGAGCCTGGGCTTCGGCCTGGTCTTGCACGTCGGACTGGTGCTGATCTCCAGCCCGGGTGAGCGCCGCCGCCAGGGCCTCCATCCGGGGCCCCACCAGGGCCAGGCCGCGCAGCACGGCAGCCTGGCGGCCCTGCTGCTTGTACAGGGTGCCGATCTCGGCCCGCTCGGCGTCATCGAACAGGGGCAGGTTGACGGCGCCGGGAATATGACCCTGGCCAAACTCCGCCGGGCTGCGCACATCGAGGATCGCCCCCTCACCCACCAGGAAATCAGTGATCGGCAGGGTTGGGATCATGGCGGCAGAGGGGCCACTGCGGATCGCTTCCCCCCGGCGGCAGGGGCAGACGATCCGCAGCTGGAGAACAACTGACGCGCTGCCAGCCTGGCGCCAACTCTGGTGCATGGGCGGGGATGCCCGTTGGCAGCACCTGCCTCCCCGCGCAGCGCTTCACGCCTCACCGCTGACCGCTCACCGCTTCAGCACTCACCAAGCCTGATGCTGACCACCTGGCCATCTCGGCCCATCAGTACGGCAGGTCAGTACGACAGGTCAGTACGGCAGGTCGGACCATCCCCGGTGATCCAGAAACGCCTGCAGGGGAACATCGCCGCCGCTAGGGAGTCTGTTGCGCCTGGATCGCCGCAAGGAAATCGAAGGCTTTCAGCCACAAAGAGATCTCAGCCAGGAATCGAACTGAGAAAGCAGTGAATTGATCTTGGTGTGCTGGATTCGCCGAAATCATCAGTACTGCAATCGATCTTCGGTGCTAGGTATCACTGAGACGAGATTGCTTTGGAGACCTTTCTGAGACCACGTTGGGCTTTGGCATGGAGCGAGTTGGTTTGTTTTGCTCGGAACGGCCCACGTGCAGCACGCCCCCGGCGTTGACTTCGCACTCTGGGGCTGGGTCCAGGATGAAGGGGCGTCCAGCCGCCAGCCTCATCGGGCCTCTGCGCTGAACTGGCGCCTTTCCTTCGATCCCGTCCCCCGTGAACGGCTCCGTTCCAGCGAGCCCCGTCTCCGAGATGCACTTCACCCTCTCCTTGGTCACTGAGGCCGCCATCGCCTGCCACGACCTCACCGCCGAGCTCAACGCCCGTCTGGAGGCCAGCGGTCTGCAGTCGGGGGTGCTGGTGGCCGTGGCCCAGCACACCACCACGGCCCTGGTGATCAATGAGGCCGAGGAGCGCCTGATGGCCGACATCGCCAGCTTCTTCGGCTCCCTGGTGAGCGCCGATCATCCCTGGCTTCACAACGATCTGCACCTGCGTGATGTGCCCGCCGATGAACCGCGCAATGCCCACTCCCATCTGATCGCCCTGATGCTCGGCAGCCAGCTCAGCCTGCCGATCGTTGACGGTCGTCTCGGCCTGGGGCGCTATCAATCCGTGATGCTGGTGGAGCTGGATGGGCCGCGGCCGCGCCAGGTGCTAGTGCAATTGCTCGGTACTCAGACCTAAACCCCCGCCTTCTCGATGACGATTCGCAGCCGCACCACCGCCATTCTTGCCGGGCTCAGCCTGGCGCTCACCCCCTTGCTGGCGCCCCTGCTCAGCGGCCCGGCCACCCTGATCAATCCGGCGGCGGCGGAGCCCGCCAAAGCCGCCCGGGTGCTGCGCATCGGCGCCATCCCCGATCAGAAGCCCGAGAAGCTCAACCGCCTCTATCCCCTGGTGGCCAGTGAGCTCAGCCGCCAGCTCGG
Organism: Bordetella parapertussis; assembly: GCA_943324725.2. Taxonomy (GTDB): domain Bacteria; phylum Cyanobacteriota; class Cyanobacteriia; order PCC-6307; family Cyanobiaceae; genus Cyanobium. The sequence continues at coordinate 19,104 of CALPMR020000025.1, forward strand.
GGTCACGGTGAAGTACGTGCCGGTGGTGGACTACACCGCCGCTGTGAGCGCCTTCCGCACCGGTGATCTGGATCTGGTCTGGTTCGGCGGGCTCACGGGCGTCCAGGCGCGGCTGCAGAAGCCCGGCTCAAAGGTGCTGGCGCAGCGGGATATCGATGTGGCCTTCCAC
>CALPMR020000026.1 GCA_943324725.2 Bordetella parapertussis
CCATCATCTCGGTCTATCTGGGCAGCCAGCTCGAGGATGTCTTCAACCAGATTCGCGAAGGGCGCCTCACCGATTCGACCATCGGCGGCATCATGGATTTCGGCGTCGACACCCTGCCCGAGTTCCCCAGGGATGCCGGTGATCGCAACCGCACCTCGCCCTTCGCCTTCACCGGCAACCGCTTTGAATTCCGCGCTGTCGGTTCCGGCCAGACGGTCGCCGGCCCGTTGGTGGTGCTGAACACGGTGCTGGCTGATGCCCTGGACTGGGTGGCCGAACAGCTGGAGGCCAGGATTGCGGCCGGCAGCTCCGTGGAGAGCGGTGCCCTGGCGGTCTTGCAGGACGTGATGAACCACCATGGCGCCGTAGTTTTCGGTGGCAATGGCTATTCCGAGGAGTGGCATCGCATCGCGGTCGAAGAGCGGGGTCTGGAGAATCTGCGCACCACTGCCGATGCCTTGCCGGTGCTGAAGCGCGACAACATCCGCGACCTGTTCTCCCGCACCGGTGTGCTGACGCCAGTGGAACTGGAAAGCCGCTTTGAGGTCTGCGCCGAGCAGTACATCCTCGCCATTGAGGTCGAAGCAAAATTGGCGGTGCAGATTGCCCGCACCCAGGTCTACCCAGCGGCCCTGCGCTATCTGGGTGAACTGGCTGGCTCGCTGCAACTGCAGAGTTCGATGGGATTGCCCGTATCGCCCGAAACCTCCCAGCAGGTGGCCGGCTACGTCCAACAGCTCAACAACGTCTGTGGCGAGCTCCAGGCTGCCCTGGATGCCGCTCCCCACGGCACCGATGCCCATCTGCGCTATAGTGCCGATTGCATCGTGCCGCTGATGGACCAGCTGCGCGCAGCGGTGGATGGCCTGGAGGCCCTGGTCGACGACAATCTCTGGCCCCTGCCCACCTATCAGGAGATGTTGTTCATTCGTTGATTCGTTGCCCCAAAGAGCCTGACTGGTAGCCCTGGCGGAGCAGTCGTCGCATCCGGCGACTGCTCCGCCAGGGCCTCTCTGCGGTGTCCCTGGGGCCTGTGGATCTCAGGAAAGGGGGGGCAGGGCTGGTCATGCGGCGGTGGCATCCTTTTGAATCAGGGTTCCACCTTCCAGCTGCTCCCCAGACCATGGCGCTTCACCTGTTGGCGATCACGGTGAGGCTGTCTCCCCTGGCCCTCAGGCTTTGATCGCCTTCAACCGCAGCCTCCGCCACCACAGCCTTCGGGCCCGGGAGATCCTGCCGTTTTATGACAGCGTCTTTGCCGTTGCCTTCACGCTGCTCGCCTTCAACCTGCCGGATCGCCTCAGTGTGGTGGTGGGTACGCCCCAGCTGCTCGACACGCTGGGCTGGTACGGGCTGAGCGCCGTGGCGGTGTTCCTGTACTGGCTCAAGCTGCGGCGGCTGGTGTTGTTGGATCGGTTCGTGCAGCTGCCCCAATTGGCTCTGATCGGCCTCGGTCTGCTGACGGTGGTTCTGGTCCCCAAGCTGGCCAGCCTGGTGCTGCGTCACGGCATCGGCGAAGGCAGCCTGTTGAAATGGAGCTTGGCCCAGGTGGTCAACACCACCTGTCTGGGCTTCCTGTTGCTGTTCAACATCATCTGTCTGCTCTATGCCATCAGCCTGCAACGTCGCCGGAGTCATCGCCGCCGCAGTGACCGGTTGTTGCAGGGGGTGATCGCCACCCAGCTCGTCGGATTGGCCGCGATGATGGTGCTGATGGTGCTGGAGTTGAGCTTTGCCTGGTTTGACAATCAGTACGTGTTCCTTTTGCCTTTGATTCTGGTAGCTGAAGAACTCAACGTGCTGAGGGTGATTTATCGAATGAAGCCGAGGGTGCAGCCATGATTCAGCAGCAACGACGCATGTTTCATGGCCTGCGCAGCCGTGAGATGTTACCGCTGTTTGATGGCGTCTTCGCGGTGGCTTTCACCCTGTTGGCCTCCAGCGTGCCTGATCAGCTGATGACCGGCATCGGCGGGGTGACCAGCCTGTTGTTGGCGATCGCCAGCTTCTTTCTCAACGGGGTGGCGGTGTTGCTGTACTGGTTCAAATTGAGGCGGCTGTTGGTGATCGCCCACCAGCTCAATCCTCCCCAGGTGGTGCTGAGCTTTGCCAGCATGCTGACAATCGTGGTGCTGCCCAAGCTTTCTGCCCTGGCCCTGGCCTATGGCGGTGGCTCTGGAAATGTCTTGATCTGGACCATTTCTCAGCAAGTGAATGTGGTGTTTCTCGGCGCTTTGTTCCTGTTCGATGGGTTCTGTCTGCTGTTCGCTCTCAGCCTGCGACGCCACGGCCCCAGGTCGAGCCATACCCAGCAGGAACTGACGACGGCAATTGAGGCCCAGGCCCTTGGTTTTGCCGTCCTGGTGATGCTGGGTGTCATGGAACTGTTGTTCAGCTGGTTCAACAATGAGTATGTGTTGCTGGTGCCCCTGGTTCTGCTGCTGGAGGAGCTGCTGGTGGCTCGTCGTTTCACCCCTGGTGCTGTCGCAGGTTCAGCGATGAGTCCACCTGCTGCCGATTGTTTTGAGCTGCCATTCAGAGATCAAGGCTGAATCAATCTGGCTCTGGATCAAGCGGGGTTGGCTGCGATTCAGCTGATGTGCTCTCGTCATCTTCAACTCAAAACTACCTGGTGATCCTGGAAACGTAGCAGGCACAACGGATGCAATCGAGTCATTGTGGATGTCTTGGTGTGCCCTCCAATTGACAATCCTGGAGAGTCTGTGCGCTGTCCGATGACAGCTTCCCCCGGATTCTATCCAGATTTTTTGTTGCTCTGTGGGATTGAACCTTGGCACTGGAAGTGCTGATCAGAAGTCTATGATTCGATGCTGAGCTGCCCGCAACAGTGGCCCAGTCCGACACCTCGCAGGTTTAGGTTATTCTGCTGTTTGTTCATGGTGGATTCTTGCGGTTTTGATCATCCATGTGGCTCTTCTGCTGCAGGGCATAGGGCAACAATGCCGATCTTTGCAGGCTCCCCCGCTGCCTGAGGAAGGCCCTTGGCTTGTGCCGATCGACAAGGGGTGGCAATGGTTCCAGATCAGACTGCTTCAGAGCTCCTGCGCGTTTCTTGCCGTTGTCCTATGGCGACCTACCTGATCACTGGTGCCAATCGCGGCATCGGCTATGACTATTGCCGCCAGTTGCAGGAGCGGGGTGAGCGGGTGGTGGCCGTGTGCCGCACGCCATCGCAGCCCCTGCAGCAGCTGGGGGTGCGAATCGAAACAGGGGTCGACATCCGCAGCGACGCAGCTGTCAACAGCCTGGTGGAGCGCCTGGATGGCCTGGCGATCGATGTGCTGATCAACAATGCCGGCATCCTCGAGACGACAAATCTGGAGAATCTCGACATCGAGAGCGTGCGTCGCCAGTTTGAGGTGAATGCCATCGGCCCCCTGCGCCTCACCCGGGCCCTGCTGGCGAATCTGCATCCGGGTGCCAAGGTGATCCTGATGACCAGTCGCATGGGTTCGATCGAGGACAACAGCTCCGGCGGGTCCTACGGCTATCGGATGTCCAAGGTGGCGCTCTGCATGGCTGGTAAATCCCTGTCCATTGACCTGCAGCCCCGTGGCATTGCTGTGGCCGTGCTTCATCCTGGCCTGGTCAGCACCGACATGACGGGCTTTCATGACCGCGGCATCAGCCCAGCGGCAGCGGTGCAGGATCTGCTGAAGCGCATCGATGCGTTGACCCTGGCGACCACCGGCACGTTCTGGCATGCCAACGGCCAGGTGTTGCCCTGGTGAGCGTCGCTCGCCATTGGGCCGGCAGGGAGAGGGTGGTTCAGGAAGCCGGCTAACGGATTTGAACCGATGACCTTCGCTTTACAAAAGCGCTGCTCTACCACTGAGCTAAGCCGGCCTGGGCGAGCTGCCCGCCAGAAGTTTAGATGTCGGGCGGGCCCTGCCCAGCGGCGGCCCCTCGCGGGCTGGCCACAGGAGCGGACGGGCTGGCCTGTGCCGCTGCAGCCAGGAGCCGGCTTGGTATCAGACTCAGATGACCTTGCCTCTCCCCATGCCAATGCCAGCCGAGACTTTGCTCAGCTCACCAACCAGAGCGGTGAAGCTGGCCCGCTTCACGGTGCGAGCCCTGCGCATCACGGCCAGCACTGTGGCTGTTGTGGCCTTGCTTCGTCAGCAGTGGCTGGCCGGATCCTGCTTCTCCCTGGCTTGGCTGCTGATTCTGGTGGCCCCTCGGATCTTCCCGAGCCTCGATGCTGATACGCCGCAGCCGGCATCGGACTGAATGCTGAGGTTGACGAGTTGGATCGGTTGGTGAGATTCAACCTAGAGGTTGCTTGATTAAAATCTTCTCTCCAGTGGCATTCACTGCCCCAGCAGTGAATGCCACTGGAGAGACAGGCAATTTTCTCTTTGATACCTGAGATTCGCAGGGAGCGACTCAATGGCGGACTGCCATCATCGAAGCCTGGAAGCAATCGGGAAAAGCTGGGATCAAGGCTGATGATCCTGAGGTTCAGGAACTCAAATGATGCGGTTCATCACAGTCTTGCTCGTAGGCCAGATCAAGCAAAGAACGCTGTGAATCCATCCACAATTCAACCAATTCCTCATTGGGAACTCCGCTCTTCTGGGCCTCCATCAATCGCTGATTGGACTGGGCTCTGACCGCGATGCGGCGCCAACCCTCCAGTCGTAAATCATGGATGAGCAGATCAATGCACGGATAGCTTTTCAGAACATCGTCTGCAAACTCAAGACGCTGGAGTTGTTCCAGGCAACGAATGGCATGGGCTGTCTTTTCGCAGGAATACTCCATGGACGCCTTTATTTGGAGTACGTATGCCTTGTAAAGCATAAGCAAACCATACTCTTCAGTGATCGCCAGCGGCGCCATGGGATGCCGAAGTCTTTGTTAAGACTCAGCCGCGGCTTCAAGGGAGATCCGGGCCAGGTCCACGGCCATCAGGACCAGCGGCTCATTGGCCCGGTAGGAATCGGCCCGACCTCCGGCACTGGCAGAGGCTCGGATCAAGAGATTCAACTCACAAAGCAGTTGCAGTTGGCGACAGATATGGGGCTGGGTCATCCGCAGCAGAATCACCAGTTCCTTGACCGTCAGAGGTCGTCCGATCGTCAGGCCGAGGATCCGTAGGCGTGTCGGCGTGCTCAGCCCTCCGAACAGCCTGGAAACAGGCTCAGCCCGGGAAACCAGGACGTCAGTGGCAGGAGTTTCCACAGCCTTGCAGGATTCTTAAGACAATCAGAACATTACCGAGCTGCTTCCCGCTATGGGTATTTGTTCCCAATTTGCCATGGTCAAGGCTTGAAAGCCAATGGGACTGGCACATCGTGGCAGCTTGCCATTCATCAAATCAATTATGCCGCTTGAAGCTATGTTGGCGCAGCTATAGATCGTCTCGGCTGGCCCAGCTGTTTCACTCAGCTCCAGCACCATCTCAATCGCCTTGGCTGGCTTGTGATTGAAGGCCTTCCGTTCGGCTGGAGCTGTCTGCTCCTCTGCTGCCGCGCCCCGGCGTGCGCCGCAGGCTGGGATCGGGGCCCTGGAGCGGCCAGGGCGTGGGGTCTGTCGCGGTATTGCCTCGATGGACCCACCGCTTCAGCTCATCACTCGAGCCGCTCGGGCGCTCCAGAGGCCGGCTGTCGACCCTCTCGATCTGGTCGGCTGAATCAAGCGCCGTCGCCAGGGCCCGGCGCCGGATTCTGTGAGCGCGCCGCCCCTGCGACAAGGGCGATTCTGAGCAGCACTGAAGCCAACCTGGCGGCCGGCTGGCCCGCCAGGCTGCCTGAGCGCGGCCGGGCTTGCAGCCCATGGAGCTGTTGTCCAGAGCGGTTTCGATGCGCTGCCAAGGACCCAGACGGCTGAATCAGGAGCCTCTGGCAGGCAGTTTCCGCCTTGGCCTCGCTGATCTCCGGCCCTTTTTCCCCAGTGGCCACCCTGTCCTGCCGATTCTCACTGCCCCGCCTTTGGGCGCAGCCGGATTCTCCTGGCAGGGTTGCCACAGGTCAGCACCTGCTGACAGGCCAGGCCCGCCGCGGCAGGGCCTTCACGATCTGTTACAGTCACTTCAAGTTTCGTAACTCACGAACGCTCCATGACTGATTCCACCACCCGCTTCGGTTTCGTTGCCTTCGCTGAAACCTGGAATGGCCGCCTGGCCATGCTCGGCTTCGTGATCGGCCTGGCCACTGAGCTGCTCACCGGCCAAGGCATTCTCAGCCAGGTCGGCCTCGGCTGATTCTCCAGTCCCACTGGACCATCACTTCAGCCCGGATGGCATCGCCATCCGGGTTTTGATGGCAGGCAGATTCACCCGCAACGGGTTGACCCATGGCCACGGCCCTCGTCTTTGTTCTGGCTCCTGAAGAGCGTTTGCCCGCTGACGGAGCCAGCTGGAATGAGCTGCTTCAGGCTCAGGCGCTGGGCCTGCGCAGCGGCGTGACCTTGCGCATCTTTGCCGTTCCCTCTGCCAGCGAAGAATCCATCGACAGCCTGATCAGTCAGGGACTGGCCGACATCCGCGGTCTCAACCCCTTCGGAGCCGGTCAGGCCAGGTCTCTCTGTGATGCCCTCGTCCCCCGCATCGAACCCCGCAACCTCGGCCTCGGGGTCTACGAATTGAGCGATGCGGCGCCTGGGTCCGTTGCCGGTGACAGTCCCCTGCCAGGGGCGGATTCCCTGGGCCATGCCTCGCCCGAGCACGCGGCGGATCATGCCCCGATTCATGGCTCCTCCGGACTGATGATCCGCTCCATCCGCTGTCTGGATCGTTTCGCCCTGCGCGATGCCGAGAACGAAACCTGCTGGTTCTATCCCACCGAGCCGGGCACCTATCTCAGCTGGGAAAATCGTTGCCGCCTGCGCAGCGAACCGGGTTTCCTGCCGGAGTTTCCCCGCCAGGACAGCGCCAGCGACTACCGCCGAGACGACATCCATGTGCTCTGGTCGCTGATGGCCGACGACCGAGCGCTCACCTGTGTCGGCCTGACCTATTCCAAGCGACGGATTGAATGGCCGCTGCTGCTCAGCGAGAGCGAGGAGTGCGCCACCTGGACAGCCTTCCGGATCGACCCGATGGCGGAGGAGAGCTACGAGGAACTCACCAGCATCAGCGTCTTCGGGGCAGAGTCGAAGCCGTGAGTGGCTGGCTGGCAATCACAGCGAAAAACGGATCCCCCTTGCCCCCCAGCCAGCCCAACGGACCTGCCGAGCGGGTGGTTTCGGCCAGGATCTCGGGCACGGGCCAACCTTGGGCCACCAGCACCTGCGCCACGTAGTCCAGGTGATCGCGATCGCCGCCGTCGGTCCAGACCTGGGGCGCTTTTTGAAAGAACATCCGGTTCGAAAAGGCGATGATCAGCTGCCCACCAGGGCGGGTGATCCGCAGCAACTCAGCGGCTACGGCTTCCGGCTGCTGCAGGTACTGCCATCCAGCCACGATCAAGCTGACGTCAACGCTGGCCTCGGCCAGGGGTAGCTGCTGGTCGACATTGAGGTTCTGAACCCAGTGCTGATCGAGGCGGGGATTGGCTGCCAGCTCCTGTTCGTTCAGGCCATGGCCCATCACCCGCTCAAACGTGACCTCCGCCGGTAGATGGCTCACCCAGCTGCTCATCAGATCGAGCACCACCGCACAAGGGGGGATGCGCTGCCGATAGAGCGCCGTGAGCCGGGCCCGGAAGGCGCCATCGAGATGGTGGACATACCGGGGTTCGGCATAGAAGAGTGTGTCATCGGAGCGATCGAGTTTGAATCGCTGCCGCTCTTCCAGCACCTGCACCACCATCGCGTTCGTCGGCCCTGAAGTTGTCGACCACTCTGGCAACCCCAGACCGGAGACTGGGGCCCTCAGCGATGGATCGCTGCTTCGCCAGACCGCCGCCCGCTCAATCCAGGCCGTGGGAGCATGGACTGGTCGTGGTGGGATTTCCCCCAACAACCATGCGTCGCCGCGTTTTCCTGCTGCTCTCCGGTACCGGCGCCTTCCTGGGCCAGATGCTGCGACCCCTGCTCGCCCGCTCAGCCCAGCTCCCAGCTGTTCCTCAGGTCAAAGCGCTTGGCCGGGGCGTTGATGTGGCCAGTGTGGCCGAGCTCAGCAAGTCGGGCCAGGTGCTGGTTCGTACCAGTGCCCTGGGGCCGTTGCTGGTGATCCGGGATCCGGCCACCCAGCAACTGAAGGCCGTCAATCCCACCTGTCCGCATCGCGGTTGCCTGGTGGACTGGATCGCTTCGTCCGACACCTTCCTCTGCCCTTGCCACAAGGCCCGCTTCAATGCCAATGGCCGCTGGATCGGCGGCAAGGCCGTCAATCGACCCCTGACGAGCTACAAGGTCACGGTCAGCAATGGCAGGATTCTGGTCAGCAAGGGCTGAGCGCTGCTGACGCGGCCAATGACGTCAAACCCCCTGGTCCAGGGCTCCTACAGTTCAGTTGGGTGCGTGCTGGAACAGCGATAGCAGGATGGATCTGCTGGTCATCTCCCTGCTGGTGCGCTGGATCCTCGGCTGGCTGCTCTGTCATCGTCTGCCGCGTCTGCCTGAGGCTGGGCCGAAGGGGGCGCCCCCAGATTTCTCGGTGTTGATCCCGGCCCGGAACGAGGCGAACAGCCTGCCCCATCTGCTGGCGGCCCTGGAGCGGCAGAGCCTCAAACCCCTGGAAGTGATCGTGATCGACGATCACTCCAGCGACGGTACCGCCGCCTCTGCCAGGGCGGCTGGCGTGCGGGTGATGCAGCCGCCGCCCCTGCCGCCGGGATGGTGCGGCAAGACCTGGGCCCTGCACCACGGCAGCCGCAGCAGCCGCGGCGAACTGCTGGTGTTTCTCGATGCCGATACGGAGCCGGGACCCCAGTTTCTGGCACGGATTGTCGCCGCTCAGCAGCGGTTGGGGGGGTTGGTGTCAGTGCAGCCTTATCACCGCACCGAGCGGGCTTATGAACAGTTGTCGCTGCTGTTCAACCTGGTGGGGTTGATGGCGGTGCCCCTGGGGGAGCAGGCGGGGGTGGCCTTCGGGCCGGCGATGGCCACCAGCCGCAGGGATTATGAGCTGGTGGGGGGCCACGGCGCCGTGGCGGACAAAGTGGTGGAAGACTGGTTTCTGGCCCATCTCTACGATTCGGCCTCTCTGCCGGTGAGCGCTTATATCGGCCAGGGCCAGATTGCCTACCGCATGTATCCCGGTGGCCTCGGTGATCTGGTGGTGGGATTCGACAAGAACTTCGCCACCGCCGCCGGCGAGGTGCGCTGGCCGCGGATGCTGGCGGTGCTGCTGTGGTTGTCGGGGCTGTTCTGGATGGCCTGGGCCCTGCCCGCTTCCCTGCTGGGCTGGCCGCTGGTCGGCAATCCCGATCCGTGGATCAACCTGGTGATCTACGCGGCCTATGCGGTTCAACTGCTGCTGCTCAGCCGGCAGGTGGGCCGTTTCAGCTGGATCAATCTGGTGTTCCCCGTGCCGGTGTTGTTCTTTCTGGGCGTGTTCCTGCTGGCCATCGTCAACCTGGAGCGGGGCAGCGTCAGCTGGAAGGGTCGCCAGTTCCCCACCCGATGAGCGCGTCAGGCCAGCTCCTGGCAGCGGTGCTGGTCTGCGCTGGCGGCTGGTTCGGCTGGTCCCTGCTGATCGGTGGCCTTGCCAACCGCCTGCCCCAGGCCGCCCTGCTGCGGGACAACTGGCTGACCCGTCTGCGGCCCTGGGAAGGACGTCAACGCTATGAACGGAGGCTGGGGATCCGGTCCTGGAAAGGTTGGCTGCCTGATGCCGGGCCGCTCTTGCCGGGTGGGGTGACCAAGGCCGCCCTGGTGCGGCGCGATCGGCGGCTGTTGGAGCGACTGGTCGCTGAAACGCGGCGGGCTGAACTGGTGCACTGGGCCCTCTGGCCCTTCTGGATCGTCACCAGCCTGTGGCTGCCGCCGGTGGGGGTGCTGGTCAACCTGCTGTTCGCCAGCCTGTTCAACCTGCCCTGCCTGGCGGTGCAGCGCTATAACCGCCTGCGGCTTCAAGCCAGCCTGGTGCGGTTCAGCGAGCAGGACCCCAGCCGCGAGCGGCGATTGAGTTAGCGGTGTAGTGAACCTGGATGGCCAGAGATGGCTAGCAGAACTGCAGCTAAAATCGTCTACCCGTGTCAGGGCCATCTGGAGCAGAAGATGGCCAGCAGACCTGAGGCGAGAGCTGCTCCAAGGCTCATGGATCTGGCCAGGATGGACAAGGCAAGCGATCAGCTGATCGAGTTGGTCATGGCGACTGAGCTGTGAATCACGCATCAGATCTACGGACTGGCTAGAGTTACATATCACTAACATCTGTCTCCTCCCAGGCTAATGCATGGCCGATTACCCATGCATGGCTGCATGAGCTCACGCCAGCTGGGTGCGGCCGGCCGGGGCGTCGGCCAGTGCCCAGCCAGCGTGCGGCCAGGCGTAGCGGAAAGCGCAGGCCAGGGCACGATCGAATGGATCACCGCCTCGGGACCAGGCTGGCTGCGCCATTGGCTTTGTCGCTGGCTGCGGGCTTGCCACCAGTCGCGGTGAGATGGGCTGATCGGCTCCTTCCGGTTGGCTCTGGTTTTGGTTCTGGGCCAGGGGCAGCGGTGGCGAAGGTTGAAACCTGATTGCTCCTTCGCAGGAGATCGCAGCAGCGCAGCGCCCGGGAGGGTGATGCTCGTGGAGTCCTCAAGCCAGCCTCTGCTGCTGCATCGCCTCTGACCTCTCCAGGTTGCCTGCCGACGTCAAGCGGCCACGCATGGAACGGGGCCTGCGCCACACCTGCCAATCCTGCTGCGTGCTGGCGTCGTCAGCTGCAGCCACCCATCCACCGCGCCCAACCGATCTGCCTTCATGGTCAACCCCGCCCGCCTCGCCTCCAACGTCACGCCGTCGCCTGCGCGCCAGAGCATGCCCTATCGGCCGCCGGAGCTGCTGCGGCAACTCCATGTGCTCGATTTCTTCGAATTGATGGGCAATCAGGCCCTGGCCGCCCGGGTGCTGCAGTTGCACCAATCCAGCGTCAGCCGCATCGTCAGCGGGCTCGCTCAGCAATTTGACCTCAACCGCAACAGCGATGGCTGCGAAGTACCAGATCCCCTGCGCTATCTGCGCCTCGCCTATCGGGCCCATCGCATGGGTGATGGCGTGCTGCGGCTGGCCAGTGACCCCCTGTTCCAGCCCTTGCTGGAGGGCAGCAGCTCGCTGCAGCCCGTGCCGGCCAGCTTTCGTTCGATCACGGAGTGGGTCGGATTGATCCAGCAGGGGGTGATAGATGGCGCGATTGTGGCGGCGCCACCACCAGAGCAGTGGGAGGGCGAGGAACGGCCGAGCTGGCGGGGGGTGCGATGGATCGATCTGGGGCAGTTGGAACTGCACCTGGCGATTGCCGCGGCTGACGATCAGGTGGTGTTGGTGCCGGCTGCTGATCAGGCACCGCTGTTGCACCGCCAGCTGTTGGAGCGGCAATGGACCCTCCGCTCGCTCGGACCGCGTCGCCACGATCGGCAGGACTGGCAGGAGATCGCCGCACGCCTGGATCTGGCTTTGCCGGTGGCAGCGTCACTGTTGCCGCAGCAGTGGCTGCTGCAGACCAAGCGCCGCCTGCAGCCCCTGACGCCGCCGTTGCTGGCGCCGTTGTGGTTGCTGATGGCCGAGGAGGCGGCAGTGAACAGCACGGTGCAACACGAGGTGTGTCGTCTGCAACGACGGTTACTCCAAAGCTGAGAACCCTCACCTCAACTGAATCGGCGCTTCCAGCACCCGCTCATCCGAATTCAGCCAGCAGGCTTGATCAGGGATGACCCAACGCCATTGTTGCCTCAATTGAATGATTGCCCCGTCCAGGCCTTCAGTTTGAATGAGTGAATGCAAGCCAGGATTTATCATTGAGCAGCCAAAATTGCTTTTAGCTTGTCTGATTCTGTCAAATTTCACCCGATTTTCTGATATGACGAGGCGAATGAGATTCGGGCTCAGTTCAGCTTCACCCAGGCCAGACTGCTGAGATTCAGGTTCCCGTGACAGGCAAGGGATCGCTCAGCAGCGCCGCAGTGGCCGCAACAATGCAGATCTTGCATCGTCAAAGTGCGGTCGTTGCGCTATTGCCAGAACCACGAAACTGGCCTGCTGGGATCAAGTCGTTTTGCTTTTGCTCCGTGGCTGTCAGGTCGATTTGTGCGGGGCTGGCCGCGTTCGTGCTGTTGCCAGTAGCCGCAGGTGCGAGCAAGGCGGTCTGTGGCGTCAATCGCTGGTGCCTTAATGGCAAGCGCATGCGGGCAGCCTACATGCTGAGATTTGAGCATGTTCTGCCGGGTACAACGATGGAATCGGCTGATGATTTTGTCTGCGGTTAGTGAATTGATCGGCCCCATCCTGGTGTGGGGCCAGGGCTGCCCAGCTATGGCTACCTGCTGGTCGTCGATTCCTGAACTCACCAGCAAGGACCTGACAGCCCTGGAGCAGGCCTCCGAGTGGGTGCGGACCCGCTTCAGCTTCGCCTGCACCCGCACCGATGAGGCACAGCTGCACCTGCAGCAATCCGCCGACCACGTTGGCGGCGATGCCGTGGTGCGGATCGCGGCGGCCTGATTCAGACCAGCAGGCAGGGCGATTCAACGGCAGAGCCCGCCGCGCTGGCGGCGTCCAGTGTGGCGGTACGGTTCGATTCGCTATGGGGCTTGTTGCCAGAGTCGTCGATCAACTCGGTGATCACCTCCAGGTTGACGAGCTGATGCTCGCCGAAGGAGCGCAGGAAGGGCACATCGGCGGCATCGCGTCCGCGGGCGATCAACACCCGGCCGCAGCGTGGGATGTTGTGGCGGGCATCGAAGACATACCAGCGATCCCCCAGAAACGCCTCGAACCAGGCCGAGAAATCCACCGGCGCCTCAGCCACCGGGATGCCCGTGTAGCCGAGATAGCCGGTGCAATAGCGGGCGGGAACGTTGAGACAGCGGCAGAGGCTGATCGCCAGATGGGCATAGTCGCGGCAGACGCCGGCGCTGTCGGCGAGGGTGTCGCTGGCGGTTTTCTGGGGCCGCACCGCCTCGTAGTCAAAGCGAATCCGATCGTGCACCCAGTCGCAGATCGCCTGCACCAGCAGCCAGCCGCGGGGAACGCCGGCGAAGGTGTGCCAGGCCATCGCCATCAGCGATTCGGTGTCGCAATAGGTGCTGGGATTGAGGAAGCGATAGGTGTCGATCGGCAAGGCCTGGATCGGACACTCGGGCACCGAGGGCAGCACCGGATCGCTGCGGTCGGAGCAGGTGATGGTGGTGGCGTAGCCGAAGCGGGTGATGCCACTGGGCGCCATCAGCCGACACCAGCGATTACCGGCCTGATCACTGAGCACTTCGATGCTGCGATCGGGGTGCAGGCGCACTGCTTCGGGGGAGCGCAGATCGTCCAGCAGGCTGGTGTGCGGATGGACCAGGGCCAGGACGGGCGTGGGCACCTCGCAGCGCAGGTCGAGTTGGCAGCCAATTCGGAGGTGCACAGGCGGAGGTGGTGGAAATGTCTGTTACCACATGCATCCTGGCGGCTCCAGGAGCTGCTGCGTTGTTTCCGTTGCAGCAGTGCCAGCATCGGCTGACCGTTTTTCAGCGGGGCCAGCTGCGGCCAGTGGCCCCTCGAACCAGGCCCTGGATCAAGGCCTTCCCGGCAACTCCTTGCGACCGATCAGTAATTCTGAGCGATTCAGTTCTTCCGCCGCTCAGGGCCGTTGTCCCCATCGGAGCTGGCTGTTTTCCACAGCCGCCGCGAGCGCAAGCGCGCCGCTGTCCGCCCGATCGCGACCGGCTTCGGCCGCAGCCTGTGGAAAACCATCTTTCCCCTTGACGGTGGCGCCCAAGCGGCCTCGGCCAGAGGCACGCCCGATCCCGATGGCCTGGATTCACGGTGATCACAGGATTCGCGCCATTGGTCCCAATGGGATGGGCAAGGGCGCCCTGCTTTGACGGCAGCCCCACTGCGTGGCCTTATGGGGACACCCAGAGCACAGCAGCGTGAGTCCATCGCCCGACCAGCAGCCTTTTGAGCAGGGCCACGCACCACAGGCGCCCGAGCACGCGCCGGCCTATGTCAGCGTCGTCAACGAGTTACCCGAAGATCTCTATGACGCGATGCGCGATTTCGTGCGGACCCATCCGCAGTGGGATCAATACCGGCTGATGCAGGCCTCATTGGCCGGTTTTCTGTTTCAGCACGGCAGCACCGACCGGGCCGTCTCGCGCCACTATCTCAACGGCCTGTTCCGGCGCGAGGGCAGCCAGCAACGGCCACCGCGAGCTGATCCAGCTGCCGAGGCCCGTCCCTCTGCTTCCAGGCTGGTGCCGATCAGTCAGGGCCAGCAGCCAGCGCCGGACCATTCCTGGCCTGCCGCGGCTTAGCAATGCCGAGCCACGGCACGCTGATGGCGCCGTATCGAAGCCACGGATGTAGGCCTCGCAAAGGATGATTCCCGCCGCACCGGTGCGATCGTCACCGAACAGGTGCACCGATTGCTGCTCCTCCTGAATCAGAGCAGGATCATCGCTGGCACAGGATTCCGCCCCAAGATTGTGATGGCTCGCGATGCACAGCAGCCCAGAAATAATAGGCTGCAAACAGAAACTGCATTCAGCTGCCAGTTCAGATCTGAGCAAAGCCTTCTTGAATCATGACAATTTCAGCTGAACCCAGCTGGGCGGCTTGTCTGCGGCAGCCTGCCCAGCGGACTGGCGATTCGCTCGCGCCAGCCGCAGCCGAACCCTGCGCTGCTCGGCACCAGGTTCTGCCTCCGGGCGGCAAGATTCAGCAGCCCATGACGATGGCGTTGCTGGCTGAACCTGTCCCTACGGAGCCGGCCAGCCTGGAGATGGACGTGGCGAGGGCGGTGGCGAACGAATCACAGGCAAGGCAGCAACGCGAACCTGCCGCTGGCGGGTCGCCCTGCTGGCCGTGCTCGCTGCAGCCCTCTTCACCATCTCCCTGAATCGAAGCCCGTCCCTGGGGTGGGTCTGGCGTGGTGCCAACATGCACAGCTGCGCTCACATACGCTGACAACAGCGGCAAGAGAATCGGTGAAGCGCCTACTGCTCCTGGCAATCTGGATGTTGCCTTTCAGTGGGGCTCACGCCAAACCGCCGGCGATCCGCTGCCCCGGCGACAACACCGTTGAAATGCGCTATTGCGCCAGTCAGTCCTGGGAGTACTCCGACCATCAATTGCGCAGGAAGATCTCCAAGGAGCTCTTCCACCAGTGGCAGGAGGCCACCAGGGCGGTATGTGCCACGGCCTATGCGCCTTACAAGGACGGCACCATCTATCCGCAGCTGGTGGTGGGCTGCGATGACCACCTCAATCGAGCCCTGCTCAAGGAGTTCAGGGGGCTGGGGGATTCCTAGCGGCCGCCTGAACTGAAGAGCGGCTCGAGTGCTGGGCCTGGACTCAGCTCGCCAGGCTCTGGAGCGGAGCCTGGCTCCAGGGCGCTGATCCTTGCCTGGTTTGGCGACCTGCCGGTTGGAGGCCATCGGCGGTTCGGGCCAGCCAGCCGCAGGGCCCACGCGAAGCCGTTACAAAATGATATACAATAACGGAGGTCATCGAGCGGGTCCCAGTGGGTCCGCTTTTTTTGTGGCTGGCTGCGAGCGCTCAGCGACGGGACCCTCCCTTGTCAAGCGCTTTCAGGATCCAGCCAGGCGATGCTGCCGCCAAGCCCGACATCGCCTCTGATACACTCCGGCTTAAATTATAAACTAATCATGGCAATTAAGCTGCTCGATTATTGCTGAAACGTTGCGCCTGTGTCGCGATTTGATTTAATCCATGAACTCAGTGCATGAACTCAGTGCATGAGGTCAGTCGCGATGGCAGTCGCGATGGCAGTCGCGATGGCAGCGTCTGGCTCAAGTGTGGCCGTGGGGCTTGTGATACCTTCACGACCTGCAGCGACAGGGCAATCGAATCAGCCCTCAGATCTGATCGAAATCCGGTGGCGGCGGAGTCAACGCAGGTGTCGCGCTGATCAGAGGGCCGGCCGGTAGCCGGTGCCCTTCAGGGGAGCCGGCTACCGGCCTGAAGGAGAGCTCTGGTTCAGAGCACGTTGTCCTCCGGATCCTCACTGTCCACTGGCTCTTCAAGGACCAACTCGACCTCCAGCTCCTCGTCACTTCCTTCCAGCTCCTCCTCATCGTCCTCGCCGAGCACTTCCTCCAACAGCTCCCGGGCGGTCTTGAGACGAGCACTGTCGGCGGCCCAGACGGCGATGCTGATGGCATCTGGATCCTCATCACTGAGGAAGTCCTCCAGATTGTCGAGGTGGTGTTCCTCGACGAAGTTCAGCAACACCAGGCTGATCTGAAGCGCTTCCTCGGGACTGATCGCGGCGGCCTCCATGGCATCGAGCACTTGCTGAACGGCTGGATTCACCGATTCGTCGAGAGAGCTGGCTTCGTTGGCGCTGGTCATGGTCCGGGAAACAGGAACAACAACTCAACCATGGGCGACTCCAGCGCACAGCGCAGCCTTGGGCGATGCAGGGGGCGGTGTTGGTGGCACTCCTGGCCCGGGCCGCCGGCGGATCGAGCAGCATCGTGCGTAGTCCTCCGTCAACCAACCCCATGGAGCCGCCCCTGCCAACCGCCGCGGCCTCGCCCGCTGGCCTGATTCAGCGCTGCCTGCTGGGCCTGGTGCTCGGCCTGTTGCTGCTCACCGCACCCGGGGCTCCGGCCTGGGCCGAGTTCAGCGGCATCGACTACACCCTCACCAACCAGAACGAGCAGGACTTCAGCGGCCAGGACCTCGCCCGCACCTCCTTTGCCGGCGCCCAGGGGCGGCGGGCCCGCTTCGCCGGCGCTGATCTGCACGGGGCGATCTTCACCCAGGCAGCCTTTCCGGACGCCGATTTCCGCGCTGCCGATCTCAGCGACGTGCTGATGGACAAGGTGGATTTCAGCGGCGCTGATTTCACCGGTGCGGTGTTGCGGGGCGTGATCGCCGCCGGCAGCAGTTTCCATGGCGCCATCGTCACCGACGCCGACTTCAGTGACGCTTTGCTCGATCGCAGTGATCAGCGCTCCCTCTGCCGCGAGGCCAGTGGTACCAATCCGATCACGGGCGTGGACACCCGCCTCAGCCTGGGTTGCGGTTGACGTTGAAGGGGAGGTTGGCCGGCCGCTGCAGCCAGCCCCGCAGCTTGCCCGGGTTGAGCAGGCCGGCGGGGTCATGGCGTGCCTTGGCCGCCACCTGGGCCGGATCGATGCCGCCCAGGCCCCCCTCCTCCACCGTGATCTGGTGGGGGTCGAAGACCAGGGCACCGAGATCGCGGCACTGCCCGATCAGCGCCTCCAGGGCGGCGGGGCCGGCGTAGCGGAGCAGCGGCAGCGCCGACAGCCGCACCTCCCCGTGCTGGCGCACCGCCTCCAGATGCCAGAGCAGCTCTTGCCCCCAGCGCCGGCGCAGTGCCGCCAGCAGGGGCCGTGGATCGTGGGGCAGCAGCAGTTGCAGATAGGTCCAGTCCGGTTGTTGGCCGCGCCAGTGCAAGGTGGTGTGGTTCCAGCAGAGCTCCCGCAGCGGTAGCCCGCGGCTGGCTGCCTGGCTCTCCTGCCACAGCAGGCGGCCGCCCCAGGAGCTCAGCAGCTGGGGGTGGGCCGCCAGGCTGTCGGGCGCGGCCAGCAGCAGCAGGCGATGCTCGCCCTCAGGGGCGCCGGGACAGCCCAGGGGCCAGGGCAGCCGCGCCGCCACCGGCGCTTCGAGCAGGGTCACGTTGTTGAGCAGCAGGGTGCTGGCCGCCAGCCCCTGGAGCGCCGCCAGGGCCTGGCTCCAGTCGTCGAAGCCGAGCACCAGCTGCTGCCAGGCCACCGCCTCGCAGGTCGGCAGCCGCAGGGCCGTCAGGATGCCATTGGTGCCATAGGCGTGGTTGAGCGGCGCACTGGCGCTGGCGTCCAGCTGCAGCAGCTGCGGCTCCGGTTCCACCGTGATCACCTCCAGGCCGAGCAGATTGCCCGGATCGCGCAGGAAGCCCCAGCGCAATGAGCCGATGCCGCCGGCACCTCCGGCGATGAAGCCCCCCAGGCTGGCGGTGCGATAGGTGCTGGGGGCCAGCCGCAGGGCCCGGCCGTGAGGCGCCAGCTGGACATCGAGATCCGCCAGCAGGCAGCCGGCTTCGGCGACGAGCTCGCCGCTGGCCGGATCGAGGCTGCGCAAGCGCTGCAGACCGGTGAGATCGAGCACCAGCCCCCCTTGCAACGGCACGCACTGGCCGTAGTTGCCGGTGCCGGCACCGCGCAGGGTCAGGGGCACCAGAAGGCGGGCGCAGGCGGAGGCCACCCGGCGCACCTGCTCGACCGTGCTGACCTTGACGGCCAGCTGGGCCCGGCACGGCGCCAGCAAGGGGCTGAGCACCGGCGAATAGGCATAAAAATCCCTGGACAAACGTTCCAGGTCCGCCGGCGCCTGGAGCGGGGCAAGGTCCGCCAGTTCAGCTGCCAGCGCAGCAATCTGCTGCGACGAGGGCGGAGCTGGCAGATCGGGCAGCTGGGAGAGCGTCATCGACAGGGCGGCAGGGAGCTGAGCAGGGGGGAGGGGGCTTCGCAGGCCGGTGGCGGCTGCCATTGGCCGCCGCGCAGCAGCCGTCGCTGGGGCGCCTGGGCCAGCAGCTGCCCCCAGGAGCCGGCACCCAGCACCAGCAGATCGGCCGGAGCTCCGGGGCGCAACACCCCATCCCAGGCCAGGTCGAGCAGTCGCGACGGCGCGGTGGTGAACGGTGACAGCCCCTGGCGCTGCCAGGGCACCACATGGCTGATCAGGGCCGCCAGCCGCAGCAGCTCGATCGGATCGAAGGCACCGCCTGGATACCAGGGATCCTGGACGTTGTCGCCGCCGATAGCCACCTCAACGCCGGCGCTCTGCAGTTGGCGGATCGGTGCCTGGATGCGTTGCAGCGGCGTCGCACCGGCCCTCCGGCCCAGCAGCCAGAGATTGGTGGTGGGTAGGGCGATCACGCCGATGCCGGCGGCGGCGATCGTCTCGCAGAGGCGCTGGCAGGGGCGATCCGCCAACAGCGCCATGCTGCTGGCATGGCTGCAGACCAGCGGTACGGCACTGCCCATCTCCAGCATCAGACGGCTGACCATCGCCACCCCCCGGCCGGGATCGCCGCTGCCCTCATCGATGTGCAGATCGACGGGGCAGCCCAGCCGCTCCGCCAGCCGCAGCAGCGCCACC
>CALPMR020000027.1 GCA_943324725.2 Bordetella parapertussis
AATCAGAAGCGATCGGTGTGGTGATGCACCACGCGCCAGTGGCCCGCTTCCTTGCGGAAGATGGTGGTGGCGCGGATGTCCGTCGTGATCGCCGCGCCGGCTTTGGTCATGCCGCGGGTGCGCTCCATGCAGACCAGATATCCCATCTCAGCGGATTCCACGAATTGGTGATCATCAACCACCAGAGTCCCCTCAAATCCCATGGCGGACTCCCGGGCGAATTCCTCCATCACGGCCGTACGCCCGGTGTAGGTGGCACCCATGGGCCCCAGGTGGCTG
This sequence comes from Bordetella parapertussis, assembly GCA_943324725.2. Lineage (GTDB taxonomy): Bacteria > Cyanobacteriota > Cyanobacteriia > PCC-6307 > Cyanobiaceae > Cyanobium. Next base: position 280 of record CALPMR020000027.1, read on the forward strand.
ATGTCGTCGGCTTCAGACCAGATGGCTTCGAAGGCAGAGATATCTCCCGCCAGCAGCTTGTTCCCGGCTGCATAGAAGGCGTCGGCGGCTTCTTCGAGGGTGGTGGGCATGGAGTGGCCAGCAGGGCAAGGGTTCAATGCCCTGGTGCTTCCCGGAACCGTCGAGGTGCCCGAGGGGGAAAAGGCCGCTGATCGGAACCGATCCGCCAGGACGGAGCAACATTCCAGGGCAGCGCCAGGACGGGTTCACGGTAAGCGCTGGAGAGTCCCGAGGATTGAGCCGAGCCGCGCTCAACCCAGGCGCTGACCGCAGCAGCCTGCCGCGGCCGGCTTTCCGGACGGGAGGTGCGGGGACCGGATCAGGCCTCGCTGGGATTGGCGATCACCCGGTCGATCAGCCCATACTCCACCGCCTCGGCGGCACTGAGGAAGTAGTCGCGGTCGGTGTCCTTGGCGACCTTCTCCAGAGGCTGGCCGGTCATGTCGGCCATGCTCTGATTGAGCATGTCCTTGATGCGCAGGATCTCGCGCGCCTCGATCTCGATGTCACTGGCCTGACGCTGGCTGGTGCCGCCCAGGGGCTGGTGAATCATGATGCGGCTGTGGGGCAGGGCCAGCCGCTTGCCCTTGGTGCCGGCCGTCAGCAGGAAGGCGCCCATCGAGGCCGCCAGGCCGACACAGATGGTGACGACGTCACTCTTGACATACTGCATCGTGTCGTAGATGGCCAGGCCGGCGGTGACCGAACCGCCAGGGGAATTGATATAGAGATAGATCGGCTTGGAGCTGTCATCCGAGTCGAGGTACAGCATCTGAGCCACCAGGCTGTTGGCGATGCTGTCGGTCACTTCCTGGCCGAGGAACAGGATCCGCTCGACGCCAAGCCGGGTGTAGATGTCGACCCAGCGCTCGTACTGGCTGCCGGGAAGGCGGTAGGGAACGCTGGGGGTGCCGATGGGCATGGGTCTAGCTGGTGGGGCGGTGAGGGGCTGGTGGGGAAAGGGGGAGGGGCTGGAGCCCCCGGCGTGAACTCAGCCGATGCCGGCGGCCGTGGCCACCGGAGCGGGCAGGTCCTTGCGGCTGTTGAGCACCCGGTCGATCAGGCCGTAGCTCTTGGCTTCCTCCGCCGTCAGATAGGTCATGCGGTCGGAGTCGCGGGAGAGCTCTTCGATGCTCTTGCCGGTGTTCTCGGACAGCATCTCAAGCATGGTGTGCTTGTTCTGCAGCACCTCTTTGGCCCGGATCTGGATGTCGCTGGCCTGACCGCGGGCACCGCTGCGGGGCTGGTGCAGGACGATCGAGGCGTGGGGCAGGGCGGCCCGCTGGCCCTTGGTGCCGGCCGAGAGGATCATCGCTGCTGTGCCCATGGCCTGGCCGATGCAGATGGTGTGCACCGGCGGCTTCACGTAACGAAGCGTGTCGCAGATGGCGAAGGCTTCGGTTTCGAAGCCGATCGCCTCGCCGGAGTACCAGCTGGTACCGGTGGAGTTGATGTAGAAGAAGATCGGCTTCTCCGGATTGTCAAACTCCAGATAGAGCAGCTGGGCGATGATCAGCTCGGTCACGTCGATGCCCATCTGACGCTTGGCTTCGTCGTCAGAGAACAGGGGCAGGCCCAGGTAGACGATCCGCTCCTTCAACAGCAGCGAAGGCAGATCAGGGGGCGGGGTGCGCATCACGGCGGAATCGCCGTAGTAGGGGGCCGACACCGTCATCCGCACACACCAGTTGGCTTGGACCCGGAGCCTAGCCGGGCCCGGGAGGCTGCGGTTCCTGGCTGCTGGTGGGTTTGCCTCCCCCCGTTCGGGCGGCGGACTTGCCCTGGCCCCTGGTGGGCTGCGTCTCCGTGCCCTTACCCGCCAGGTTCAGGAGCCCCTTGTCACCATTTTTTTCGCTGTTTCCCCTCTCGCAGCGGGCGAAGACCATGCGGCCCGTGGGGGTCTGCAGGGCACCGGTGATCGTGACGGCGAGGCGCTCACCGATGCGGCCACGGGCGTCTTCCACCACCACCATGGTGCCGTCCTCCAGGTAGCCCACCCCCTGGTCGGCCTCCTTGCCCTGGCGCACGATCTTGAGCTGCAGGTCGTCGCCGGGCTGGACCTCGGGCCGCAGGGCAATCACCAGCTCGCTGAGGTTCATCACCTTGAGCTCCTGCACTTCGGCCACCTTGGCCAGGTTGTAGTCGGCGGTGAGCAGGGTGCCGCCGGTGTCGGCGGTGAGCTTGAGCAGCTTGTCGTCGGCGCCGTTGCCCTCGTAGCGGGTGCTGTTCACGACCAGCCGGCGGCCGTATTGCTGGCGCAGCTCCGAGAGCAGCTTGAGGCCGCGGCGCCCCTTGCCCCGCTTCTCGGCATTGGCCGAATCAGCCAGGGCCTGGAGTTCATCGATCACGGCCTGGGCGACGATCACCTGGCCCTCCAGCAGGCCGGACTCGAGCAGACCGCGGATGCGGCCATCGATGATCACGCTGGTGTCGAGAATCTTGGCGCTGGCCGGTTGCAGCACCCCTTCAGCGACGAGCAGGGCCTCGGTGCTGGCGGGATTGAACAGCCGCAGCAGGGTTCGCCCATGCACTTCAGCCAGGTTGTAGCCAAGCACTCCGAAAAAGACATTGCTGAGCACGGCCGCCAGGGGCTTGATCAGCACCACCTCCCAGGGCAGGGGCAGCAGCAGGATCGGCGCCAGCAACAGGTTGGCCACCAGCAGCCCCAGGATCAGCCCGACGGCGCGGCTGACCAGCAGGTCGGTGGGCATGGAGCGCACCTGGGCCATCAGCCGCCGCCGCAGCTGCTGGAACATGAAGCCGGCGATCAGGCCGAAAAAGGCGCCGAAACCCGCCAGCACGCCGCGCAGACCCTCGACGTTGGTCACCTCCAGCAGCAGCTGCTCCGGCAGCAGGTCCACACCAAGCCAGCCAGTGGCCGCACCGGAGACCAGGAACAGCACCAGGATGAGCGTGTCCACCATGCCGAAAACGTGTGGCGGCCCATCACATCAGGCCCGAAGCATGCCCGATCTGCCGCCAAATAACAGGCAGGGGTTACCGCCCGTGATGGGAACGCCATCGACCGGGGCGCTGTCGGACAGCGGCGCAGCAGCCCGAACCCCGACGGCAGCGGCTGCCGCAGACCTGGCCGCAGCACCGGCGCAGCAGGGGCCAGCGCTGCCCCCACCGCGCTCGGCCTACGTGCACATTCCCTTCTGCCATCGGCGCTGCTTCTACTGCGATTTTCCGGTGGTGCCCCTGGGCGATCGGGCCGACGGCAGCGGCGGCAGCGGCGCCGCCTCGATCACCGCCTACCTGCTGCTGCTGCACCGCGAAATCGCCACCGCCCCACCCGGTCCGCCCCTCTCCACCGTGTATCTGGGCGGCGGCACCCCCTCGATGCTCAGCCCCGAGCAGGTGGGCGCGCTGCTGCAGGCCCTGGACCGGCGCTATGGCCTGGCGCCCGGGGCGGAGCTCACGCTGGAGATGGATCCGGCCAGCTTTGATCAGGCGCGCCTGGCCGGCTATCTGGCTGCGGGCATCAACCGGGTGAGCCTGGGGGGCCAGAGCTTTGATGACAGCGTGCTGGCGAGCCTGGGGCGGCGTCACCGGCTGGCGGATCTGCTCCAGGCATCGGAGTGGCTGCGGCGGGCCCAGGCCCGGGGCGAGCTGGCCAGCTGGAGCCTCGATCTGATCCAGTCCCTGCCGGGCCAGGGGCTGGCCCACTGGCAGCGGCAGCTGGAGACGGCGATCGCCCAGGAGCCGCCGCACCTCTCGATCTACGAGCTGAGCATCGAGCCCGGCACCGTGTTCGAGCGGCGCCTGGAGCGGGGCGAGCTGGAGCTGATCGATCAGGATCTGGCGGCCGATCTGATGGAGCTCACCCAGGAGCGCCTCAGCCAGGCCGGCTACGGCCACTACGAAATCTCCAACTACGCCCGGCCCGGCCATGCCTCCCGCCACAACCGCGTCTACTGGAGCGGCGCCGGCTGGTGGGGCTTCGGCATGGGGGCCACGGCCGCCCCCTACGGACGGCGCCAGGCCAGGCCCCGCACCCGCGAGGCCTATGCCGCCTGGCTGCTGGCCCTTGATCGCACCCAGCCGGTCCTGGCCGCAAGCGAGGGCGCCTCGAAGGGCGACCCGGAGCCCCCCCTGGGGATGGCGATCGATGAGCTCTGGATGGTGGGCCTCAGGCGCCGTGAGGGGGTGAACGCCGTGGCCTTGGCCCGCGCCGCCGGCCTCGGCCACCAGGAGCTGACGGCGCTGCGTCAGCAGCTGGCGCCCTTCGAGGCGCGCGGTCTGTTGCTCGTGGAGGGGGAGCGCTGGCGCCTGAGTGATCCGGCCGGACTCGCCCTCAGCAATGCGGTGCTGCGGGAGTTGTTGGCCTGGTGGCCGGCTGAAGCGACTGCTGGGCACTGATCCACTGCCGCAAGGCCTCCACCGCCAGGCCCCGGCCATCGATCAACGGCGGCGAAAAGGGCGGCTGGCGGCTGGTCAGACCCAGCAGGTCGGCGGTGACACGCACCTGGCCGTCGCAGGCATCCCCAGCGCCGATGCCGATCACGGGAATGCGCAGTTCGCGGCTCAGCTCGGTGGCCAGCTGCGCCGGAATGTGCTCGAGCACCAGGGCGAAGCAGCCGGCGGCCTCAAGGCGCTCCGCCTGGCGACGCAGCCGTTCCTGGGCAATCGGATCGCTGGCCTGGCGGCGGTAGCCCAACTGGTGCACCGACTGGGGGGTGAGGCCGAGATGGCCCAGCACCGGAATGCCGCTGCGCACCATGCGATCGATCACCGCCAGCGTTTCCGGCTCCGCCCCTTCCAGCTTGACGCCCGCCGCCGGCGACTCCTTCAGGGCCCGTCCGGCGGCGGCCAGGGCCTCATCGGCGCCGCATTGGTAGCTGAGAAAGGGCAGATCGCAGATGATCAGGGGAGCGGGGGGGCCAACAGCTCCCCGCCGCAGCTGCTCCAGGCGCCAGGCCTCCAGGCCCCGGCCGGCGGCACGGCAGTGGTGCAACATCTCGTCGAGCGTGACCGGCAGGGTGGTGCCGTGACCGAGCACCGTCATCGCCAGGGAATCACCCACCAGCAGCACATCGGCACCGGCTTCGGCCACCACCAGCGCCGAGAGGGCGTCCCAGGCGGTCAGCATCGCGATCGGCAGACCTTCCTGCTTGCGAACGATCAGATCAGCGGGTCGCATTGACGCAGGCCGGCGTTGAAGGTTCAAGCCTGGCATCCAGGCGTTCGGCCCCGCCCTGCCCCTCCGGTGCCATTGCTACGATGAGAACGACTCGGACCCATGCGGCCCGGACGCTCAAATCTGGTCAGGACCGGAAGGGAGCAGCCACACGGGATGCTCAGGGCAGGCGTGGACTCCGGGTCACCCAATTCCAACCAGAGCGAGGTGGCGATATCTCCTCGCTCTGGCGACTCCATGCGGTGAAATCCGACCGCTCCCTCGAGGGGCGAAGTGCCGAGCCGGGGTCGGCGGTCAACGCCCTGCTATCTGGCCCTGGATCAGAGGCTGCAACCGGCCAGGGCAAGCCCAGGGCGGCCGATCCGACTTCTGCTTCTCAGTGTTGGCTGAACAACCACTGCGCAGCTCAGAATCCGCTGCTGCCGAATCAGTTCAATCCAGTGGCCGCGATGGCGCTCTGAGGGTTCACGCTCAGGTGAAAGGACTCAACAGGCGTCTGGATGAGCCGGCAAGCTCCGGGAGTGCGGAGTTTCTGCGGATGAGGGCAGTCTGCCGCTGCCCAGCGCCCAGGGACCGGAGTTCCGCCGGTTCCTGGGCGGGTTGTTCTGGGTCATCCAGAAGGGCGCCACGGCACCTGTTCCTCCGTGACCTCAGTGACCTCGGTGACCGGCCGCGCCGCTGACAGGGGGGGCCAGCAACCTGCCTGAGCCGATAGTGATTGGGCCGTGCCGGGTTGCAAGCGGAGCCCGGAGCCAGTACCCCCTGTCGAGGGGAATCGGAGCCACCGCCTGGGATGCCGAGGTAACGGCTCCGGTGGTCATCTGCTCTGCCTAGCCCTGATCATTGACAGGACTCAATTCCAGGAGCGGCTTTCTGCACGCTGGAGTCTGTGCACCCTGCTAATGCAGGCCACAGCCTGATCAGATTGAGCCTTCAGAGGGATTGGCCTCTGGCAGCTCAGTCAATGCGGCCCTGACGATTGCGCAGAAACGGGGGAATCATGGCGCCCCGTTCCTCCGGGTTGGCGGTGAGGGCCTCGACAAAGATGCTGCGGCTGGGGCGCTCCGGGCGGTAGCTGCCGCCGCTCTCGAAGCCGGTGGCGATCACGGTGACGTGGATCTCTCCCTCCAGGCTTTCGTCGACCACGGCGCCGACGATGATGTTGGCGTCCGGATCGACCATGTCATAGATCACTTCCGAAGCGGTGGTCATGTCCTCGAGGGTCATGTCCTTGCCGCCGCTGATGTTGATCACGCAGCCGCGAGCCCCATCAATGCGCGCCGACTCCAGCAGCGGGCAGGTCATGGCGGCCTGGGCGGCTTCGCTGGCGCGGGAGCGACCGGAGCCGACGCCGATGCCCAGCAGGGCGGTGCCGGCGTCGGCCATCACCGAGCGCACATCGGCGAAGTCGACGTTGACCAGGCCCGCCTTGGTGATGATGTCGCTGATGCCCTTGACGCCCATGCGCAGCACGTCGTCGGCGGCGCGGAAGGCATCCTGCAGAGCGGCACCGGCGATCGCATCGCGCAGGCGATCGTTGGGGATGACGATCAGGGTGTCCACGTGCTCAGCCAGACGGGCGATGCCCTCCTCGGCCTGGCGCAGGCGCTTGCGGCCCTCGAAACCAAACGGCTTGGTGACGATGCCCACGGTGAGGGCGCCGCATTCCTTGGCCACCTCGGCCAGGATCGGGGCGGCACCGGTGCCCGTACCGCCTCCCATGCCGGCGGCGATGAAGACCAGATCCGCCCCCTGGAGGGACTGCTGCAGATCGGCGCGGGATTCTTCGGCGGCCTTCTGGCCGATCACCGGGTTGCCGCCGGCACCGAGACCACGGGTGAGCTTCTGGCCGAGCTGGATGCGTTGCTTGGCTGCCGACTGGAGCAGGGCCTGGGCATCGGTGTTGAGCACCCGGTAGCCGACCCCCTGGAGATCGGAGGCGATCATGCGATTGACAGCGTTGCTGCCGCCGCCACCGACACCGATGACCTCGATCCGAGCCGACTGGCTCGGAACGATCCCGTTGGGTTGGGGTGAGGTCTGGCTCATGTCGTGGTGCTCCTGATGGGACGCCGGCTCAGCCGACTGGTCAACGGATGGGGGGAAATCCTGATCGCGGCTGATCGCGAGGTGCGAATGGGGGAATCCGTTGATCGGCGGCTGCATTATGTCCGGGGCAGGGGCCAGAAGCTGGGTGGTGGGATTCAGAATCCCGTCAAAAGGCTAAGTGCGCAATCGCGTGTGAGCGATGGCTGGCTTGGTTGCTGCCGGGATCACTGGGCGCCGAGCGGCTTGCGGGCGTGGGCCGGACCACCATCATTGCTGTCGACCACAGGGCCGGGCACGGTCAATTCGGGCTGTTCCGGGTCGCTGAGGTCAATCAACTGGAAGCGACGACCCTTCAGCTGTTTCGGCAGGTTGTGAATGAGATGGGCAGCCACCTCCAGACGGCGCCGCAACTTGCCGTCGGCGGGGCCGAGTCGCAGCTCCCCCAATTCAGAAGTGGTCAGCCAGATGCTGCCGTCGGGTTCGAAACGGATCTGACGCAGGCCCGGTCCCAGGGCCGCCCGATCGTCGAGCAGCGTGACCAGGGCCGGCCGATGGCGTTCATTCCAGCCGACCACCAACAGGTTCTGGGTGCGAGAGGTCAGCAGCACGGAAGCCTGACCGGGGGTGATCCAACTGCCCTGTCGATCGATGAATCCCTGCTCCTGGCCAGCGATGCTGCGGCGCTGAGCGCGGGCAATCGCCTCCCGGTCGACAAGGTCAATGCGCAGGCGGGGCGGCAACATCAGCCGCGTGACCCGCACCTGCTCCACCGGCAGCGCCTCCGCCAGCTCAACCTTCAGTTGCCGGGGGCTGAGGGTGAGCAGGGGCTGGGGAAACTCCAGATGGGCGGCGGCGATCACCTGATCACGGCTGACCAGCTTGCTGCCCTGCACCTCCACCTGGGACGGATCGCGCAGGCTCCAGCCCTGGCGCACCAGCCCGTAGCCCAGGCCCGCCGAGATCAGGCTGAAGACCAGCAGCCGCCAGAGATTGCGCCAGCGCTCGGCCCGCCGTTGCTGGCGCAGTTCTTTGCGGCGCTGGGAACCCGGCAGCAGCGGCGATTCCGCTGGCGTCACGGCCGCCGGAGTTTCGCTCTCGCTCACAGCTCACAGCGCGAGCGCGCCATCAGTTCATCGATCCAGCGGCGGGCCCGCTGAGCATCGGCGAAGGGCAGATCCCGCTGCTGGCCATCCCCGACCAGGCGCAACCGGCAGGCTCCCTGGCTCTCCTCGGTGAGCGGAGCTTCACCGGAGCCGAGGGAAAGCAGCTCCACCAGCTCCAGATGCTTGATCTCAAACTCTCCTTCAGACTTGAAACTGCCCGCCTCAAAGCGACTCCAGCTGAGGACCCCGTCCAGCAGGCGGGCGGCACCGCAGCCGTCCAGCTTGGCCAGTTCGGCTCCTTCGGCCCACTGCCGGAAAAGCGTCTGCCGGCGCCGTTCCAGCCAGCCCAGGGCGGCCAACAACACAAACACCAGCAGCAGAGGCAGCCAGAGCAGACCGTGAATCATGCCGCCGCACCTCCCAGGTGATGGCGTTGTGCAAAGGATTCTCTCGCCCCCAGCACCAGCTCATGCACCAGGTCTTCGAGTGGCAGGCCGCTGGCCTGCCACAGCATCGGATACATGCTCTGCGTGGTGAAACCGGGCAGGGTGTTGATCTCGTTGAGCCAGAGGCCACCGCCCTGCTCGTCGTAGAAGAAATCCACCCGCGACAGGCCCGCCGCGGCGACAGCCCGGCAGGCGGCGATCGCCATCGCCCGGGCCCGCTGCGCCACCGCCTCGGGCACCTCGGCCGGGATGACCGTATGGCTGCGGCCCTCGCTGTATTTGGTCTCGTAGTCGTACCAATCAGCATCGAAACAGATTTCGCCCAGCACCGACGCCTGCAGCTGCCCGACGCCCAGCACGGCGCACTCCAGCTCCCGGGCCTTGACACCCTGCTCCACCACCAGGCGCGGATCCAGGCTGGCGGCGAGCTGCAGGCCAGCCAGCAGGGCGGCTCGATCACTGGCCTTGCTGATGCCCACCGAGGAACCCATGTTGGCTGGCTTGACAAAACAGGGATAGCCCAGCTGGGTCTCGATGCGCTCCAGCAGGGCCTCAGGATCAGCCCTGACCTCGGCCGCATCCAGGCAGAGATAGGGCACCTGGGGCAGCTTGGCGGCGGCGAAGGCGGCCTTCATCGCCTGCTTGTCCATGCCCACGGCCGAGCCCAGCACGCCGGAACCGACGAAGGGCACCTGCATCAGCGTGAACAGCCCCTGGATCGTGCCGTCCTCGCCATTGGGACCGTGCAGCACCGGGAACCACAGCTCCACCTCCAGGGCTCCTTCGGGAAGCCCCCGAAAGCCGTCGGGGCCGCCCGGATCGGGCAGGTCGGAGGCCGGCATCGGCACCCCCCGCTGCAGCACCTGCTGGGCCACCGCCGGCGGCCACCAGCGGCCCCGCTGATCGATGTAGAAGCAGCTCAACCGGTAGCGCTCGGCGTTGGCCCCCCGGCCCAGGCCGGCCAGCACGGTCGCGGCGGAGCGGATCGAGACCTCATGCTCGCCGGAGGCTCCCCCGAACACCAGGCCGAGGTGGGTGGAGCGCTGGGTCATCATCGGCCGGTCGTGGCGCCAAACGTATCAGCCATCGGGCCGCTGACCAGGGTGGAGCGGCGGCCTCGGGACATCAGATGGGGCTGCCACTGAGCGAAAAGGGACGCACCTGCTCGATCCGCACCGCCACCAGCTCGCCTGGGGTGATGCCGCTGCCGTCAGGCCGCTGGGCCGGGAAAAAGGTGAGCCGGTTGGTGCGGGTGCGGCCCATCAACTGGCTGCCATCCCTGGGGTTCACCGCCTCGACCAACACCTCTTGACTGCGACCGAGATAGCGGGCGCTGCGTTGGCGGGCGATCCGTTCCACCAGGGCGTTGAGCTCCTGCAGGCGCGCCACCTTGACGGCCTCGTCCAGCTGGTCCGGCCAGGTGGCAGCCGGCGTGTTCGGCCGCGGTGAGTAGGCGGCGGTGTTGACCAGGTCAAAGCCGATCTCCTCGATCAGAGCGAGGGTGCGGCGGTACTGGGCGTCGCTTTCGCCCGGGAAGGCGACGATCACATCGGCGCTGATCGAGGCCTCCGGCATCCGCCGGCGGATGCGCTCGATGATGCGGCGGTAGCGATCCACCGTGTAGCCGCGGGCCATCGCCCGCAGCACGTCATCGTCGCCGCTCTGGAACGGGATGTGGAAGTGTTCACACACCTTGGGCAGATCGGCGCAGGCATCGATCAGCCGCTCGGTGAAGTAGCGGGGATGGCTGGTGGCGAAGCGGATCCGCTCCAGCCCCTTGACGTCGTGGACGTGCTGCAGCAAGTCGGTGAGGGTGTGGGCGCGGCGGCCCTCCGGGGTGATGCCGGGCAGATCGCGGCCGTAGGCATCGATGTTCTGCCCCAGCAGAGTGATCTCCCGGATGCCCTGGGCCGCCAGGCCCTCCATCTCCAGGCGAATGGCCTGCGGCAGCCGCGATTGCTCCCGGCCCCGCACCGCTGGCACGACGCAGTAGGTGCAGCGCTCGTTGCAGCCGTAGATCACGTTCACCCAGGCGCAGACCTTCGAGTCGCGGCGGGCGGTGGTGATGTCTTCGAGGATGTGATGTTCGCCGGTGGCCACCACCTGCTGACCGCTCTCCACCTGGCTAAGCAGGGCCTCGAGCCGATTGGCGTGCTGGGGGCCCATCACCAGATCGAGCTCGGGCACGCGCCGCAGCAGCGCCTCCCCCTCCTGCTGGGCGACACAGCCGGCCACCACCAGGGTGAGATGGGGGTTGTCGCGTTTGCGCTGGGCCTGACGGCCCAGATAGCTGTAGACCTTCTGCTCGGCGTTGTCGCGGATCGTGCAGGTGTTGTACAGCACCAGATCGGCGCTGTGCTCATCGCTGCCGGCGCTGTAGCCCATGGTCTCGAGGATTCCGGCCATGCGCTCGGAATCGGCCTTGTTCATCTGGCAGCCAAAGGTGGTGATCCAGTAGCTGCCGCGGCCAGGGGCAGCGCCGGCCGCTGGGATCACTGCGGATTGGAAGCTGGTCTCGGTGGCGGTCATGCCGACATTTTCAGCCATGGACCGCCAGAGCGGAAACTGTTCCAGCCGGCGCCGCTTGCCCAGGGCTGAGACCGGGCCGGACCCCGAGCCCTTTGGCCAGGAGCGGCGCAGCCAGGTCAGTGGCCGCGGGGCCGCCTGCCGAGCGATTGCGGCGACGGCCGTATCCGCTGACACCGAATCACTTGAGGCGTTGCGGAGCGGCGGGGTGGACTTCGGGCGATCGCCCTTGCCCTTCGCTGAGGTCTCGGCGACGCCTGGCCTGTGCCAGCGTGAGGCAAAAGCCGGCCAGCTCCACTTTCACCATGCATTGCAGCCTGCGCCGCTTCCCCCTCACCAAGACCATCCCCCTGGCGATCAGTCGCGGCACCACGGCGGCGGTTGAACATCTGCTGGTGAGCATCGAGCATGAGGGCATCACCGGCCTGGGCGAAACCGGCGGTTTTGAGACCGGTCATCGCCACTACGACAGCGATGCCATCGCCCGCGAACTGGAGGCCCTGTTTCCCCGCCTGATCGGTCTGGCGCCCCAGCCGCTCCAGGCCCTGGAACCGCTGCTGGCCGACCTCTCGCCGCCAGCACGCTGCGGCCTCGATCTGGCCCTGCACGACTGGTGGGGCAAGCGGCTGGGTCTGCCCGTGCATCAGCTCTGGGGACTCGACAGCGAGCTGGCGGTACCCACCAGCGTCACCCTGGGACTGGGTTCTGTCGAGGCGGTGTTGCAGCGACTGGAGCGCTGGTGGGCCCAGCTGCCGGCCAGCCGCATCAAGCTCAAGCTCGGCAGCCCGGCGGGTCTGGAGCATGACCGCAGCCTGGTGGAAGCGGTGGCGGCGGCCCTGGAGCGGCGGCGGCAGGAGCGAGGCGAAGCCCTGGAACTGCAGGTGGATGCCAATGGCGGCTGGGACACCACGGCGGCCCGCTCGATGCTGGGCTGGCTGGCCGAGCGGGGCGTGGTGCTGGTGGAGCAACCGCTGCCGCCCCTGGAGGATCCCGATGCAGACTGCGCCGCCTTCGCCGCCCTGGAGCTCGATTGTCCGATCCCGCTGGTGGCCGATGAGAGCTGCTGGAACCTGGCCGATGTGGTGCGACTCGCCCCCTACGTCGATGGGGTCAACATCAAGCTGCTCAAGAGTGGCGGCCTGAGCGAAGCCCTGCTGATGGCCGAGGCGGCCCGGCGCCTGGGGCTGGGGGTGATGGTGGGCTGCTACTCCGACAGCGCCCTGCTCAACGGCGCCGCCGCCCAGCTGCTGCCCCTGATTCAGTGGCCCGACCTCGACAGCCATCTGAATCTGCTCGATGACCCCTTCGAGGGACCGCGGCTTGAGGCCGATCGACTGCTGGCCGGTCTGACCCCGGGCCTGGGAGTGACAGCCAAAACGGCTGGGGAGGCGGCGACAGGGCTGGAGCTGGGCCCGTGCTGAGCGCCGCAGCGCCTGTGGTGCTGCTGCTGCATCACGGCCTCGACAATCTCGTTGGCAAGACCGGCCTGACCTTGCTGCGCTATCGATCGGGGCCGATCCTGGCCGTGATCGATCCAGACCATGCGGGGGCCTGCCTGCGGGAGATCACCGGCATCGATCGAGCCGTACCGGTGCTGGCCTCGATGGCCGAGGCCCTGCCGCTGCTGAGCTCGGCTGGATCCAGCAGCGCAGGCGGCATCGATCCGGGAGCACCGGTGGCGGTGGTGGGCCTGGCCCCGGCCGGGGGGCGCCTGGACGAAGCGGTGCGGGCCGATCTGGAGATCGCCCTGGCGGCAGGCCTCTGCCTGGCCAGCGGGCTGCACACCCGGCTGGGGGATGACCCCCAGCTGGCGGCCCTGGTGCAGCCGGGCCGCTGGATCTGGGATCTGCGCCAGGAGCCCGCCGATCTGTCGGTGGCTGCCGCCAGGGCGGCCGACCTGCCGGGGCAGCGCTGGCTGGCGGTGGGCTCGGACATGTCGGTGGGGAAAATGAGCGCCTGCCTGGAGCTGCAGGCGGCGGCCCTGGAGCGGGGCCTCGATGCCCGCTTCGTGGGTACCGGCCAGGCCGGCATCCTGATCAGTGGTCGGGGGGTGGCCCTCGATGCGGTGCGGGTCGATTACGCCGCCGGCGCCGTGGAGCAGGCCGTGCTGGAGGCCGCCGAGGGAGCGGGCTCCCACACCCTGGTGCTGGTGGAGGGCCAGGGCTCCTTCTGCCATCCAGGTTCCAGCGCCACCCTGCCGCTGCTGCGGGGCAGCCAGCCGACGGCCCTGCTGCTGGTGCATCGCGCCGGCCAGGAGACGATCCGCAACCATCCCCACATCCCCCTGCCGCCGCTGACGGAACTGATCGCCACCGTCGAAGCGATGGCGGCCCTGGCCCGTCCCCACGAGTCCAGCGCCACTGGCGCCCCCCAGGGGCCGCCGAAGGTGCGGGCCATCGCTTTGAACACCGGCCATCTGGGGGGCGAGGCGGCGGCCGAGGCGATCGCCGCCACCGCGGCCCACACCGGCCTGCCCTGCCACGATCCCGTGCGGGCCGGCGGCCATGACTTGCTGAAGGCCCTGCTGGAGCCGATGGCCTAAAAAACAGGCCCGGTGCCAGAGACACCGGGCTGAAAGGGCGAGCGAGGGGACTCGAACCCCCGAATAGTGGCGCCACAAGCCACTGCCTTAACCTCTTGGCGACGCCCGCCGCACAAAGGCGAACTTACAGCATCGGCGATGGGCAGGAGCCGCGAAACGAGAGGTTCGGCATCGGCACAGGGCGAGTCAGGGGCCAGGCTCAGCGACGAAGCCGCCAGCCCGCCGCGGCCAGCCGAACCGGAGCCAGCAGCCAGGCGCCGCGGAGGCTGCCACCCGCAGTGCCTGGGGGGCAGAGCGCGCCGGGGTTGACAAGGTCCCCAAAAGCCGCCGAAGCCTCGATCGCAAGCTGTCTGGAGGGACCCCGACAGACTGGGGCTTTGAGCATCGCGACAGGCATCGCGAAGGCTCAATCAGGCCTTGCCGCTTGGCGCGGCCAGGGATGGCGCAGCTGGGCGCCGTAGGGACCGCGCCCATCCAGGCAGGCGGCGCCGCAATGACAGCCCAGGCTGATCGCCTCGGCCACGCTCCAGCCGGCGGCCAGTCCGGCGGTGACGCCTGCGGCGAAGGAATCCCCGGCCCCATAGGTGTCCTGGACGGGCCGCTGACGCTCTGGCGCCGCGAAGCGTTCGCCCGGACTGACGCGCCCGCCGGCGGCTCCCTCCGTGGCGATCACCAGGGCCGGCTCCAGGCTGAGATCACCGGGCCGGTAGCGCTCGGCAGGATCGAGACCACTGCCGATCAGGGCGTCCAGCTGCACCCCCGACTGCTGCAGCAGCGGCAGCCGCACCCGGGGGGTCGCCGCCAGCAGCCGCGCCCGGCGGGCCAGGCGCAGCGCCTCGGCATCGGCCGCCGTCACAAACACGCCGTCGCAGTCCGCCAACAGCTGCCAGGGCAGGGGGTCGGCAGCCCCTGGATGGAGCCGCTCGCCGATCACGGTGATCGTGCGCTCGCCATCGCCATCGACAAAGGTGATCGCCCGGCGGCTGGGGGCCTCCCGCCAGGCCACATGCAGCTCCAGACCCAGGGCCGTGAGCTCCGCCGCCGCCCGTTCGCCGCTGGCATCGCGCCCCAGGGCGGTGAAGAACGGCACCGGGCGGCCCAGCAGGCGGGCGAGCTGAACGGCGACCACGGCGCCACCACCGGCGGCGCACTCGTGAAAATCGTCGGCCCGCAGAATCTCCCCGGCGCGAGGCAGATGGCTCACCCCCACGAAACTCACCAGCTCCACATGGCCCAGCACCGCCAGCCGCAGATCAGGCAGGGCAGGCAACTGCCCCAGGGGGATCGGCGACAACTCCGGCCCAGGCGCCATCAATCGAGCCTCGCCCGGGCGCTGAACTCCTGCAGCACCAGGCGCCGGGCCTGGGGATTCGGGGTTTCGGCCACCAGTTGCAGCCGTTCGCCCTGGCGGCCAGCGGCCGTGACCACGAGGCTGTCGAGCGGGGCGCCATCGGCACCGAGCACACGGAACGTGGCACGGATCTGACCGCAGGGCCGATCGAGGCATTCCACCTCCAGCACCTCGACGGCACCGCCGCCGTAGACCCTGGGCTGGCGGCAATGGCCGGCGCAGGGACGCACGAACACCCCCGCATCCACCTCCCGCCAGCCCGTGGCCAGCAGCTGCTGGCGCTCGGAGGGGGCAGCGCTGGCGGCGGGCTTACCGGCGGCGAACCAGGGCAGGCTCCGCGACCACCAGCCGCCGTAGAAGCCCAGCCCCAGCAGCAGGGCCGCCAGCAGCCAGCCGGCACGACCGCCAGGCCAAGGGCGCCGCGGGGCTGTGGCCCCCCGTGCCGGGGTAGCGCCTGGAGAGGCATCACTCCTGGCCATCGTCGTAGCCCTTCAGGGCGCGAAACATCAGACCACCGCCACTGCCGACAAGAGCCAGCATCATCATCAGGTTCCAGAGGGTGGTGGGCTGGAACTGCACGAACAGGGTCTGCAGCACCCCGGCAGCCAGCGCCGCCAGGGAGGCCAGCACCAGAAACCAGCCCCAGCGCTGGTTGCGCAGGGCGAACAGCATGCACACCCCCACGGTCAGGGGGATCAGCAGCAAGCCGAAACTGCCGCCGGGGGCAAGCGGGCCACCCCAGCCATAGCCCAGCATGCCGCCGCCGCCCCAGCCGCGGTGGAATCCAGCAGCCCCCCCCATGGCGAAGCCATGGGAACCCACCAGCACCTGGTTGAAGAACAGAAACACGCCGGTGCTCAGCAACACGGCCCCGACGATGAAAGTGAAGAAGTCCTCCACCGGCTTGCGCGGCTGCATCGCCATCAGATCGCTCCTCGAGTGTTCAGCTGCATGGCCTGGTGGCATTTGAGGGGGTCGCAGATCCAGTGGCGCCAGATCCCGGTTCGGCAGGCCGAGCCCATCCCCAGCCCAGAGAGTCCATTGTGGCGAAGCTGGCTCCAATGGACATCGGCGCGAGCCAGCTCATCAACAAGCGGCAGATCAGGCCGAGCAGGACAGCAGAGCTGGACAGCAGAGCTGGAGGCCAGAGCGGTCAGGATGGATTCGGTTCTGGGTCTCAGCTGGGCTCAAGCGCCGGATGGGCTCCGATGACAGCTTCAAGCCGGGCCTGCTGCAGGTCGGCACCATCGAGCTGGCAGGCACTGAGATCACAGCCGCGCAGATCGGCCTGCCGCAGGTCGGCACCGCTGAAGTTGGTGCCATAGAGGCGGCTGCCCCGCAGATCGGCACCGCGCAGCTGCACCCCCTGCAACTGGGCAAAGCTGAGATCGGCGCCGCGGAAGTCAGCACCGCCCAGATCGGTGAGCTGGTCCTGACCACTGCGGAAGTCCACATCCACCAGCGTCGCTTCACACCAGATGCTGCCCGCCGCCACCACCCCCCGCAGACAACAGCGATGCAACAGGGCAGCGCTCAGGTCGGCGTGCTGCAGTCGGGATCCGGAAAGATCCGCCTCCTGCCAGCTGGATCGGGGCGCCTGCACAGCCGAAAGATCGCCCCCCCAGATCAACGCCTGCTGGAAGCCGCAGCCGGCCAGATTGGCGCCATGGAAGCAGGCATGACCAAAGCGGGCTTCCTGGAAGGAGCCGCCCTGCAGATCACAGCCGGAAAGATCGAGATCACCACCGTCGACGTCGAGCAGACGCAGGCCGGGGAAATGGCGCCGCCCAGCCGCCAGGGCCTGACGCAGCTCCGCAACCGTGAGCGGCAGGGGTCCGGCGGCGGCCATCAGAGGCTCGCCGCCAGGGCCTCGAATTGGAGACGACGGGAGGCCAGCAGCAATTTTTCCGCCTGGGCGATCAACCTGAACACCGAGCGATCGATCACTTCGTAGAACACCAGCGAGCCCGCGGGACGCCGATGCACCACACCGGCGATCATCAACAGCTTCAGGTGCTTCGAGACCAGGGCCTGGCTGAGGCCTGTCTTGTCGACGACGGCCGTGACATTGAGAGGGCCATCGCGCAGGGCTTCGAGCACCGCCAGCCGATTGGGCTCGGAGAAGACCTTGAAATAGTCGGCCAGGGCGTCCATGGACACAGCGAAGAAAAGGTGGCGTTGGAGGAGGGAATGGAGCCCAACCAGCGGGCCCGATGCACCTTGCCTGGCTGGAGCTCGAGACAACGGCAGAGCACCGGTGGCGCCTTGCCGCCGACCAAGGGCCGCAGACCAAGGGCCGCCAACCAAGGGCCGAAGCCTGCCAAAGCTAGCGCAGATCAGCGGCCAGCCATCAACGCTCTCACCTATCAGAGCTCTCGCCTATCGGCCCCTTGCCCTATCGAGCCTCTCACTTGCTGTAGTATCACGATGCCGTTATGACATCAAGGTTGTGAGGCTGTTGTTGCAGGGAGGGATCCAATGGCGCTGATTGTCAGCGAGGCTCCAGTGCTGCTGAGGCGTCCCGCCGCCACCGTGGCGGGAGCGGACCGCTGGCCGGCTTGCTGGCCGGAGCGGGAGCTGTTGCTGGAGCGGCAGCACCAGATCCTGCGGGATCGGATCGCCGATCTGATCCTGGCGGTGCTCTCCGGGGCCGATGCCGCGGACGCACCGTCCGAGTTCGACGGCGGCAGCAAGCAACTGCTGCGGCAGCTGCGACTGCATCTGCGGCTGGAGGAGCGCTGGCTGAGTGCCTGCGCCTGCCTCTGCCCAGGGCATCGAGCCATCCATCGGCTGGTCGCCCGCGACAGCGAGGAGGGCCTCAGCCAGGCCGGTTCCGATCGCCAGCAACAGCTGATCTGGCTGCGGAGTCTCCAGACCTGGCTGCTGGAGCACACAGGCGGCCCCGATGCCCACGCCTACGCCCTTGCCCGTTCGATCACCGATTCGCAACCATGACCACCCTCTCCGGCCCCAGTCCAGCAGCAACCGCCGATGTCGGCGCCGCCCCCCATCTGCGCGAAGACCTGCTGACGCCGCGCTTCTACACCACCCAGATCGCCAAGGCCGCCACCACCGACATCGAAGCGCAACGGCCGATCTTTGACGCCATGCTCGCCGAGATGGAGGCGGACTACAACCGCGATCACTTCGATCGGCGCACGCCTCTCGATCGCCTGCGTGCCCTCTCGGCCGCCGACAAGGAGGCCTATGAGAGCTACCTGGTGCGCTCCTGCGTGTCGGAGTTTTCCGGCTTCCTGCTGTTCAAGGAACTCTCCCGCCGGCTGATTCAGGCCGGCCGCGCCGATCTGGGCCGCCTGTTCCAGCTGATGGCACGCGACGAAGCCCGCCACGCCGGCTTCCTCAACCGGGCCTTGGTGGCGGAAGGCATCACGATCGATCTGCCCTCCCTGAGCGGCAAACGGCCGATCACCTGGTTTCCGCTCAGCTGGGTGCTGTATTCGGT
>CALPMR020000028.1 GCA_943324725.2 Bordetella parapertussis
CTGCAGCTGGGTTGGCAGCGGCTGCGCTATCGCTGGCTGAGCCTGCGTCGGCGTGGGGCCGGGCGGACCCGATCCTGATTACTTTCGGCGTCTCAGTGAGCAGGCGGAAGCGGAGGAGGCTGAGCAGCGCCGGTGATGGCTTGGTGGGGTGGCTTGGCGGATGGCGAGGACAGTTGACGGGGTTGCGGAGTCTGAGAGGGATTGGCGGTAAAGCTGGTGCCACAGCAGCTTGTGCAGGGGATCGGTGGGGGACTGAGCAGCAAGGCTTCAGTCGCTGATCAACGCGGTGGGCCCGGCTGGGTTCGCTGCCCTTCCACAGCCCCCACCGGAGCCAGCCAACCCCGATAAGCTGTTGTACAGGTCGCTGGACACTTCGATGCAGGTCGTGAGCTTTACGGAGGCACGGGAGGGCTTCCGAGCGCTGCTCGACCGGGTCGAGGCGGATGCGGACGTGACGGTGATCTCACGGCGCAATGCCCAGAGCGCGGTGGTGATGTCGCTCGACACCTACAACAGCCTGATGGAGACGATCCATCTGCTGCGCTCTCCCGCCAATGCCGCCCGTCTGCAGCTCTCCCTGGCGCAGGCTGAACGCGGCGATCTTGTCAGCCAGGAGCTGATCACCGCGGAGTCGGAACAAGAGCGTTCCGTATGCAAGGGAGAAGCGTGATCAAGAGCGAAGCGTGAACAAGACCGATGCCTGAGCGCCTGGCCTGGACTGCCGCGGCCTGGGAGGACTACGTCTACTGGCAGGGGCAGGACCGCCGGCAATTGCGGCGCATCAACCAGCTGGTTCAGGCCTGCCTGCGGGATCCATTCATCGGCATCGGCAAGCCGGAACCCCTACGCGCCAACCTGGCGGGCTGCTGGTCACGCCGCATTGATGACAGTCATCGTCTCGTCTATCGATTGGAGGATGATCTGCTGGTGATCATCGCCTGCCGTTATCACTACAGTTGAGCTCCTCGCTGAGCCAAGCGCGAAGCCAGATCCTCCTCAACAGACCACTGCTCGTTCGGGCCCCATCAACGCCGCCATGATCCGGTCTTTCATGGACAGTACAGTTATGGACAAGGCAGTTGGGGACAAGATTGTTATGGACAAGACCGTCATGGGCAGGATCGCCAAGGTCACCCCTGCCCTGCCGCCAGTTCATCCAGGCGGCGGCGAAGCAGCCTGAAATCCTGCAGGGTGTGCCATTTCGGGCTTCCTTCCTGGCCGGAGGGATTGCGCAGCAGATAGGAAGGATGCAACAGGGGCATCAGCTCGATGTTCTGCAGATTGAGCGACGGGAATTGGCCTGGTTGCCGATTCGTTGGCGGCGTCTGTTGTTGGGGCTGAGTGGTCTGAGCAGGATGGAGGAGCTGGGGGCGATCCTCCACCAGCTCCAGCCACTGGCCCCGCAGCCTGGTGATGCCGCCCTTGACGCCCAGCAGCGCCTCCAGGGCCGTGGCGCCCAGCAGAGCGATCAGCTGGGGCCGCTGCAGGGCGATCTGCTGCTGCAGCCAGGGCCGGCAGGCGGCGATTTCGGCGCGGCTGGGCTTGCGATTGCCCGGCGGCCGGCACTTGATCACATTGGCGATGAACAGGTCGCGCTCGCTGTCGAGACCAGCCTCAGCCAGCAGCTGCTCCAGCAGCTTTCCGGCCCGGCCGACGAAGGGCAGGCCACTGGCATCCTCTTCGGCGCCGGGAGCCTCGCCGATCAGCAGCAACCGAGCGGCCGGGTTGCCGCGGCCCACCACCACCTGCTGGCGGGTTTCAGCCAGCCCGCAGTGGTGGCACTGGGCGCAGGCCGCCGCCAGGCCTGCCAGGGCCGCAGGGGCGCCCTCGGGCAGCAGCGGAGGGGCCCCAGGGCCATCAGCGCAGGTTGTGGGATCCGAGGGCATGGCGGAGATGGCAGTGCAGGCGGGGCAATTCAGGCCATCGCTCTGATCAGGCTGGGCGGTTGGTGCAGGCCGTCCGCGCGGCCTGCCCGGGGCTGGCGGCGATCAGGCGTTGGGGGCAGCAGGATCGCAGCGACTGGCAGCGGCAGGGACCCGGCCCGATTTGTTGCGCGGCTGAACGTATGGCGGCTCAACCGTGCGTCAGGATGAAATTGTGATCCACGCGACGAGTCCGCCACGATGCCGGCCCCGCTGACACCGGTGACGACGGCAGCTCCGTCCTCCCCCAGCACCCCAACCCAACCCCTCAGCCTTGCCGCCAGGGCTCAGCAGTTGCAACCCTCCCTCACCCTGGCGATCACCGCCAAGGCCAGGCAATTGCGCGCCGAGGGCCGCAACATCTGCAGCCTCAGTGCCGGCGAACCGGATTTCGATACACCTGCCTTCATCCGCCAGGCCGCCTCGGAAGCCCTGGAGGCGGGTCACACCCGCTACGGCCCGGTGGCCGGCGAGCCCGCCCTGCGTGAGGCCATCGCCGCCAAGCTCTGCAGCGAAAACGGGCTGCCCGCCAGCGCTGACCAGGTGCTGATCACCAACGGCGGCAAGCAGGCGCTCTACAACCTGTTCCAGGTGCTGCTCAACCCCGGCGATGAGCTGCTGCTGCCTTCGCCCTACTGGCTGAGTTACCCGGAGATGGCGGGGCTGGCGGGGGCGCGTGTCACCGTCCTGCGCAGCGATGCCGCCACCGGCTTCCGGTTGCGGGCCGAGCAGCTGGAGGCGGCGATCACACCGGCCAGTCGCCTGCTGGTGCTCAACACCCCTTCCAATCCCACCGGCATGGTGCTCAGCCGCGGCGAATTGGAGGCGATCGCCGCCGTGTTGCGCCGCCATCCCCAGGTGGCGGTGGTCTGCGACGAGATCTATGAATACCTGCTGGCTCCCGGCCACAGCCATCACAGCCTGGCGGCGGTGGCGCCGGATCTGGCCGATCGGGTGTTCATCGTCAACGGCTTCGCCAAGGGCTGGGCGATGACCGGCTGGCGGATCGGCTGGCTGGCCGGCCCTCGCCATGTGGTGGCCGCCGCCAGTGCCCTGCAGAGCCAGAGCACCAGCAATGTCTGCAGCTTCGCCCAGTTCGGCGCCCTGGCGGCGATCAGCGGCTCCCGCGACTGCGTGCGGACGATGGCGGAGCATTTCAACCAGCGTCGCTCGTTGCTCAGCCAGGGCCTGATGGCGATGGAGGGCATCCGCCTGCTGGCACCGGAAGGGGCGTTTTACGCCTTCCCGGATGTGAGCGCCTGGGGGCTCGATTCGATGACCCTCTGCAACCGCCTGCTCGATGAGGTGGGCCTGGCGGTGGTGCCGGGCGTGGCCTTCGGCGACGATCGCTGCATCCGCCTCTCCTGCGCGGCCTCACCGGCCACGATCGAGGACGGCCTGGAGCGTCTGGCGCGCTTTCACGCCACCCTGTGATCGTTCTGGTCCCAGCCAGCAGCGAGCCAGGCCCTGCCTGAGGCCCCGGCTGAGGCCCTGAGCGGCCCTTGCGGCAGGATCAGCCAGGATCACCACCGGACAGGACAGCATCGATGGCCCTGCCCATTCCCCGCAAGCTGGTGGTGCTCGGCGACAGCGGCGTCTACGGCTGGGGTGACCCCGAACATGGCGGCTGGTGTGAACGGCTGCGGCGCCACTGGATGGGCCTGCCCCAGGGACCGGTGCTCTACAACCTCGGTGTCCGCGGCGACGGACTGGAGCGGGTCTCGGCTCGCCTGCCCACGGAGGTGGGCTGCCGGGGTGAACTGCGGCGCCAGATCCCCCAGGGCATCCTGCTGGCGGTGGGGCTCAATGACAGCGCCCGGGTGGGGCGTCCGGACGGCCGCCATCAACTGGATCCCGAGGCTTTCCTGTTTGGCCTGCAGCAGCTGTTGCGCCAGGCCCGCGCGATCGCGCCGGTGCTGGTGCTGGGGCTGACCCCGATCGATGAGGCGGTGATGCCGCTGGCCGATGTGCTCTGGTATCGGCTGGAGACGGTGCGCCATTACGAGGCCCTGCTGGAGGAGGCCTGCCTTGAAGCCGATCTGCCCTTCCTGCCCCTGCTGGAGACCTTCCTGGCCGATCCCTATTGGTTGCAGCGCCTCGACAGTGATGGCGTGCATCTCAGCAGCGAGGGCCATGCCCTCGTCTACGACAAGGTGCGCAACTGGCCGGCCCTGCTGCGCTGGGCCCAGCTGGAAACCCTTGCGCTGGCAAGCCTCTCGGCCTGAGGGTGCCGGCGAACGGATCAGATCAGGGCGGCGATGGCCAGCAGCGCCAGCCGAATCAGCCTGGCACTGAAAGTGGTACGGGCCAGCGCATAGCGAACTGGACGGGACTTGATGCAGCAGATTTGCAGTTACTGAGGGAGCAGGTGGGAGGATTTCGTTCGTAAATGCAAAAGAAGATGGCAAATCAGTAGTTGTCAACACGGAATTTCTGGTTTCTGTAACAATTAATAAAGGCCACTGATTGCGAATTCGGCGACCGGTGACAAGTTGTGAAACCGCTATCCCGCAGAGTCATGAACCCTGCTCCCCCCAGGACCCACCTCCAGGCCCCTGCTTCTGTTGAGCAGGCAGTCGCCCCTTCGCTCAGTCAGCGCAACCGGGTTGCCCTGGCCAAGCTCGCCAGCAGTGGCGATGCCCTGATGTGGCGGCGCCAGCGCGATGGCCTGGTGCGCGACAACCTGCCTTTGGTCTATGCCATTGCCGGCCGCATGAGCCGCCCGGGCTCTCTGCCTTTCGAGGATCTCAGCCAGGTGGGCAGCCTCGGCCTGCTGCGCGCGATCGAGGCCTTCCAGCCCAGCAAGGGGCGCAGCCTCAGCAGCTTTGCCGTGCCCTACATCCGCGGAGCGATGCAGCACGAACTCCGGGATCGGCAGAGCCTGATGAAGATCCCCCGCGAGCTCTGGGAACTGCGGCGCCAGGCCACGCTGCTGCAGGAGCGCTGCCGCCAGGACCGGAGCACCCCCCTGTGCCTCGGTGCCCTGGCCCGATCCCTGGGCTGTGAGGGGCCGAAACTTCAGGAGGCGATGAGCCTGCAGCACTTCACGGCGATGCGCAGCCTCGACGCCCCCAGCCGCCAGGCTGCTGGAGCTGACGAGGCCACCACCAGCCTGTTGGAGGTCCTGGCCGATCCCGCCAGCCTCACGCCGGGCGATGCTGCCGCGGCTTCTGGCGCCGATCCGGCCGAGCGAGACGGGCCGATCAGCGCCCGACGGCAGTGGCTGCGCCAGCAGCTCGCGGCCCTGCCCCAGCTGGAGCTGGCCCTGATCGTCGGCCATCTGACCACCGACGCCAGCTGGGTGGACCTGGGGCAGGAACTGGGTCTCCATCCACGCCAGGCCCAGCGCCGCTACCAGGCCGGACTCAGCCGCCTGCAGCAGCAGGCCAGCCAGTGGTCGGCGGAGGCTGTGGCCACCGTGCAGCCAGACACTCCGGCCAGGCCCCAGGCCCCTGTCCAGACGGAATTCCCTGGCCAGCCACAGGCTCGATCGAGGCGGAGCTGACTGTCCAGGCGGCAGCTGTCGGCCAGGAGGCAATCCCGCCCCGAGGGCTGCCTCCTGGCCTGATTCCCCTTGCCTCAGCCCAGGGAAATCAGGCCGAGGGCCGTCGGGATCATCGCCAGTGCGGCGGCCAGAAACGTCTGCAGCCCATTGACCAGCTCATTGCTCAGCCAGTGCCAGCGGCGCTGCAGCGTGGCGCCGATCAGGCTTTCCAGGAGGGTGGCCAGCAAGCCCACGGCGGTCACCCACAGGGCGGCTTGCCAGCCGCTGATCACGCCCAGGGCCAGCATCACCAGGGCCATCAGGGTGCTGCCGGCCAGGCTGGCGGCGGTGCCCTCCAGGCTGATCGCCCCTTCCGTCCCCGGTGCCACGGCCTGCAGGCTGGTGATCAGCACGGTCTGGCGGCCCCAGCGCTTGCCGATCTCGCTGCCGCAGGTGTCCGCCAACTTGGCGGCGAAACTGGCGGCGAAACCCAGCAGCAGCAGCTGTTGCCAGGGCGCTGAGGCCGCCGGCGTCGCCAGGGCCAGCACCGTGCCCACCAGGGCCGAACCCCAGACATTTTCAGGCCCGCGCCGGCCGCCGCGGGCCTCCGCCAGGCCGCTGCTCTGTTTGCGGCGAAAACCCAGCCGGGTGACCAGAGACCCCAGCGCCAGGTAAGCCACCACCGCCAGCCAACCGGGCCAGCCCAGCGTTCCCCAGAGCAGGGTGCCCAGCACACCGGCATGGATCCAGCCGGAACGGGTGAGCAGGGGCAACCGTTGCGCCAGGCTGATCAGGGCCCCGTTGAGCAGCAGGGCCGTCAACCAGTGAACGCTGTCCTGGGGCGGCAGCTGCAGCACGTCGATGGCTCTCGTGTTGCACAGATCTAAGACAGGCCGCCGCTGGTGCGAGTGGCCCCGGATAATGGCGCCATCGGTTCTCGATGCGGCGCCATGATCTTCAAGCCCAAGTTCTTCCTTGACCTCGGCGGCGCTGATCAGCAGAAACCGGCCGTCATTGCCCCGGTCAAGCAGGCCACTGCCGCGGCAGACACAGTCCCAGCGGCTACAGCCAAGCCGGCTGGGTCCAGCAATCCAGTCTCCACCCAGGCGTCCCCAGCCCAGGCAGGAGACGCTCCGGCGGCAGATCCAGTCACCACCCTCACCACCGCTGAAGCGATGGTGGCGGAACTGGCGGCAGCCCAGGCCGATCGTCCGGCCCCCAGCAAGGTCACCTTCGCCCCCGAGTGCGTCACCGCCGGCGGCGCCACGCCGATCAGTCGCCGCACCGGCGGTGCCAACCTGGCTGGCTTCAAGGAAATGGGGAAGGGAATGATGCGCGGCTGAGCGCCCGCCAGCTCGCCAGCCGGCTCACCCCGGCGATCGCCGCCGTGGCGGTGCGCAGAATCGGCTCCCCCAGCGACACGGCCAGCCAGCCTGCAGCCTCTGCCGTGGCGAGTTCCTGATCCGACCAGCCCCCTTCCGGGCCGATGGCCAGACAGAGGTCCTGGGAGTGCCGCGATCCGCTCCCCGCCAACGGCCCCGCCGTCGCCATGGTCTCCAAGGCTGTGATCTGCGAGGTTGTGGACTGGGGAGCTGTGATCACAGAAGCTGTGCTCTCAGCAGCCAGCGCCGATTCCAGCAGCGGCAACCTCGAGCGGCGAGTGGTGGCGATCAGGCCCAGACCCTGCGGCGTTTCGGCCAACAGCTCCAGGGCGCTGCGGGGCGGCTCCATCTGAGGCAGCCAGAGTCGCTCACACTGCTCGGTGGCTTCCTGCACGATTGTGCGCCAGCGTTCCAGCGGCCACGTCTGCTGACCCTGTTCGCGCCCCTGGCTGCGCTGGGCGATCAGGGGCTGGAGGCGATCGACACCGATCTCGGTGGCCATCCGCCAGACCAGCTCGCCATCGCGGCGCGGCACGGCCATCGCCAGGCTGATCAAGGGGCTGGCCGCCGCACAGCTCTGCAGGGGCTCAGCCAAGGACTGCTGCAGCAGCACGGCCCCGTCGGCCGCCAGTTCGGCTGTCCACAACCGTCCCTGGCCATCCACCACCGCCAGCGAATCACCGCAGCCGAGCCGCAGCACCCGCCTCAGGTAATGGGCCTCGGCCTCGTTGATCGCCAGTCGGCGTTGGCCCTCGCCGCCGGCGGCCCCCAGCCGCTCGGGGCTGATCAACAGGCGGCGCAACTCCCTCGCCATGGCCGCAATTCAGTCTCCAGAGGTGGGAAAGAGGCTTTCGGGCTCCTCCTCAATCGGCCAGTCCTCGTTGAGTCCGCCGATCAGCAGCTCCTCGATCAGCAGCACGTCCTGATCGAGCCTGGCCAAGGTGTTGACCAGCACATCGAGGGCGAAGGCATCGCTGGTGCCCAGATCGAGCCAGCAGCGGGCCCAGTGCTCCTGGTATTCCATCGGTCCCATGTTGTGCATCAGAGCCGGCAGGGCCCGCTCGGCCTGATGGTCATCCCAGGCCAGCCAGCTGAGCTCGGCGCCGGCCTCATGGGCCTGCAGATTCTCGGCATTGAAGCCGCCCAGCTTGCCCAGAAAGAACCAGCTGTCGAAGGCGGTCTCCACATAGCCGCGCTCCGTGGCCCCTGGCACATCCAGGAAGCGCAACCAGATCCAGCAGTTGAAGGGATCGACTTCGCGAAAGCGAACCTCCATGGCAGTTCTCGATGCTTCGCGCTTCACGACCCCCTCATGCAATCACGCAGAGCGCACCAGGGCCATCCTTTGACCAGCGGCGCCGGGGCTGATCGCTGACGCCGGACCGCAGGCGGCAGGCCGCTGGCACCAGGCCACTGGCCGTCATGCTGGGTGAATGCTTGAGTTGCAGGCCCTCTCTTATCACCCGGCCACAGCCGCCACGCCGGTGCTGCGCGAGGTGTCGCTGCAGCTGCCCAGCGGCGAGGCCGCTCTGGTGGCCGGCCGCAGTGGCAGTGGCAAGACCACCCTGCTGGAACTGATCAGTGGCCTGGCCGAACCGGACGGCGGCCGGATTCTCTGGCATGGCGAAACGCTCACCGCCCGCCAGCGGCGCTGGCTGTGCGGCCTGGTGTTCCAGTTCCCGGAGCGCCATTTCCTCGGCCTGAGCGTCGGCCAGGAACTGCGGCTCGGCCAGCGGCGCTTCGACTCCGAGCGGGCCAGCCGGGTGCTGCAACAGGTGGGGCTGGGAAACATCTCGCTGCAACAGGCGCCGGAGCGCCTCAGTGGCGGCCAGCAGCGGCGGCTCTCGCTGGCGGTGCAGCTGTTGCGCGATCCCAAGGTGCTGCTGCTCGATGAACCCACCGCCGGCCTGGACTGGACCGTGCGCGATGAGGTGCTGGAGTTGCTGCAGCAACTGGCGCGGGAGCGGGCGCTGTTGATCGTCACCCATGAACCGGAACTGTTTCGAGGCCTCGTGCAGCGGGCCTGGCGCCTGGAGCAGGGCCGTCTCCTTACGATGCCGCCAGATGGGATGGGGTGATGGCCGATCAACTGCTGCGGGCCACCGCTGCCGCAGGCGGTATCCGCCTGGTGGCGGTCACCACCACTGCCACCAGTGAAGAGGCCAGGCGACGCCACGGCCTCTCGTTTCTGACCACCACCCTGCTGGGGCGGGCGATGAGCGCCGGCCTGCTGCTGGCCAGCTCGATGAAGGTGGCCCACGGCCGGGTCAATCTGCGCATCCAGTCCGATGGGCCGCTGCGGGGGCTGATGGTGGATGCTGGCCGCGATGGCAGCGTCCGCGGCCACGTGGGCAACCCAGGCCTGGAGCTTCCTCTGGTCACGGGCGCCGATGGTCTGGTCCACTTCGATCTGAAGCAGGCCAGCGGCACCGGCTACCTGCATATGGTGCGCGACCTGGGCGAAGGTGAACCGTTCAGCAGCACCGTCGAGCTGGTGAGTGGCGGCATCGGCGATGACGTGGCCTCCTATCTGCTGCACTCCGAGCAGACCCCATCGGCTGTGTTTGTCGGTGAGCAGATCGACAGCCAGGGGGTGCGTTGCAGCGGTGGGGTGCTGGTGCAGGTGCTGCCCAAGGCGGCCCGGGAACCGGCGCTGGTGGCCCTGCTGGAGGAGCGCTGCCGCGAGATCAGCGGTTTCAGCCAGCGCCTGGCCGCCCACGCCAACCAGCTGCAGGCACTGCTCGAGGACATCTTCCCCGACCTCGATCCCCAGCCCCTGCAGGATCGAGCCAGCATCACCCCCGTTCGCTTCCACTGCCCCTGCAGCCGCAGCCGCAGTGTCGGGGCACTCAAAATCCTGGGCCGCGATGAACTCACGGCCATGCTGCGCGAAGACGGCCAGGCGGAACTGGTCTGCCATTTCTGCAGCACCGTCTATCAGGTGGAAGCCGATGAACTGCAGGAACTGATCCGCGAACTGGAGCCGGCCTGAGCGATCAGCTGGGCCAGGGCGATCAGCGCTTCTAGGCGGATCAGCGGTTCTAGGCGATCAGCAGGCCGCCGAGCAGCAGCAGCAGCAGGGCAGGCAAGCTCTGCACCTGATCCGGGCCGATCGGCAGACCGAGGGGCAGCGCTGGGTTGATCGCCGCCAGCAGCAGTCCCCCCAGCACCAGACCGAAGGTCAGCAGGCCGAAGCTCCAGCCAAGGGCCTGCAAAAAGCGGCCGTTGCGCCGCTGCAGGCAGTACACGGTCACCAGGGTGGCCAGGGCCAGCAGCAGCTGGGCTGGAGCCGAGGGCACGGCAAACAGCAGGATCAGCAGGCCGCCACTCACGCCGAGAGGCAGCCAGAACTCGCGGCCGTGGGCCAGGGACAGGCTCGGCAGGCTGAAGTTCGCCCGGCCCAGCTTCGGGGCCTGGAGCTGGGGCAGGCGCGGCAGGGCACTGAGGGCCGGTCGGCTGGGCGGCGGCTGCACCTGCTCGCGTTGGGAGGCACTGCGGGCCGCCGTGCTGACCCGCCCCTGCTGCCGTTCCTTGAGCCGGTCCATCAGGATGGCGTCGTAGGCCGCATCGATGCGGGAACGGGCCATGGGGTCGTCAGGCACCTCGGCCAGCAGGGCATCCCGCCGGGCCTGAATCAGATCAAAGGAGGCGTCGGGCTCCACGCCCAGACGCTGATAGGGCGTGCCGGAGCCGGGCTCAGAGGGCCTGGAGGAATCGGAAGCCGGATCGTTGCCGTGGTTCATGCCATCGAGCGTACCGAGAACGGGCTAAAAGAGTGGTTCACTGCGCTGATATCCGTCCTCCTGTTGCAGGCGGTGGCGACAGGCTTCAGCTTCGGCCGGTGCCAGCTTCAGGCGGCGCTTGAGCAGGGGCATCTGGGGGGGCAGATGGCTGCCGAGCCGGATCTCGACCAGGGCACCGGCCGGGGCCACCAGGGCCGGCATGAAGCTGACGTAGTCACTGCCGCCATCGCTGCGGGGACGCACCAGCCAGAGGGGCGTCGAGCTGAGATTGACCTGGGCCGACTGGGCCGACATCACGGGCACCATGGGTTGCAGCGTGACGAAATGTTGCGTCCATTCTGGCCCGGTGCGGCCGCTTCCGTGACCCAGCCGCACCTGGATCGGCCTCCCGAATACCGGGTCTTTTCAGAGGGCGATCGGCTCGACGCCGCTGACCACCGGCGCCACGGCACTGAGCTCGAGCTCCGGATGGTCATCCCGCAGTTGATTGAGGTTCCAGTCGTTGCGGAACAGCAGCACCGGCCGGTCCCAGGGATCGCGCACCGTCTTGCAGTTGAAGATGCGACCCACCTTCTCCAGCGCCGGCCAGCCGCCTGTGACCCAGCGAGCCACCGTGAACTCCATCGGTTCGATCCGGGTCTTGACCCCATATTCGTGCTCGAGCCGATATTGCACCACCTCCAGCTGCAGCTGTCCCACCGCCGCCAGGATCGGATCGCGCTTGCTGGCATCGGTGTCATAAAGCACCTGGACGGCGCCCTCCTCCCGCAGTTCATTCACCCCCTTGCGGAAGCTCTTGAAGGCCGAAGGGTTGGGATTGCGCAACCAGGCGAAGATCTCGGGACTGAAGCAGGGAATCCCCTCGTATTCCACCCGGGTGCCGGTGTAGAGCGTGTCGCCGATGGCGAACATGCCGGGGTTGTTGAGGCCGATCACATCGCCCGGATAGGCATCCTCCACCACCTCCCGCTCCTGGCCGAACAGCTTCTGAGGCCGGGACAGGCGGATCGTGCGGCCGCTGCGGGCATGACGCACGCTCATGTCCTTCTCGAACTTGCCCGAACACACCCGCACGAAGGCGACCCGGTCGCGATGGCGTGGGTCCATGTTGGCCTGGAGCTTGAACACGAAGCCACTGAACTCCGGCCGCAAGGGATCCACCTCCCCCTCGCTGCTGGTGCGGGCCGTGGGTTTCTGGGCCAGGTCGAGAAAGGCATCGAGGAAGGGACGCACGCCGAAGTTGGTCATCGCCGAGCCGAAGAACACCGGTGAGAGTTCACCGGCATGCACCAGCTCCAGATCGAGTTCGGCACCGGCCCCATCGAGCAGCTCCAGTTCCTCCAGCGCCTGGGCCAGCAGCTCCGGTTCGACCAGATCGGCCAGTTCGGGGGCGGTGGCGGCCAGGCGCTTCTCGGCACTCTGGCGGCCGCGCTCGGCCCGCTCGAACAGAATCACCTCCTGGCTGCGCCGGTCGATCACACCGCGGAAGCGATCACCGCTGCCGATCGGCCAGTTGACCGGCCAGCAGGCCAGGCCCAGCTCCTGTTCGATCTCATCGAGCAGCTCCAGCGGCTCGCGGCCGGGGCGATCCATCTTGTTGATGAAGGTGAAGATCGGGATCTTGCGCATTCGGCAGACCTCGAACAACTTGCGCGTCTGGGGCTCCAGACCCTTGGCGGCGTCTTCGAGCATCACCGCGTTGTCGGCGGCGGCCAGGGTGCGGTAGGTATCCTCGGAAAAGTCCTGGTGGCCAGGTGTATCGAGCAGGTTGATCGTGCTGCCGGCGTAGTCGAACTGCAGCACCGTCGAGGTGATCGAGATGCCCCGCTGTTTCTCCAGCTCCATCCAGTCGGAGGTGACCTTGCGCTGTTCGCCCTTGGCCTTCACGGCCCCGGCCTGCTGGATCGCACCGCCGTAGAGCAGCAGTTTTTCGGTGAGGGTGGTCTTGCCGGCGTCCGGGTGCGAAATGATCGCGAAGTTGCGGCGCCTGGCGACGGCAGCCACCAGGGCCAGGTGCGCCAGTTCGGCGCTGGCGTCAGGGGCCTGCACGGCATTGGGGCCGGAGCCGCCGGGGGTCGAAGCGCTGATCATCGAGCCAGCCTGACAGGTGGGCCGGGGCTTCAGGCCAGTCGTCCCTGCACCTCCAGGTAGCGATCCTCACGGGCCTCAACCCGCAGACCTGTCCGGCCAGCAGTCGCCAGGCCGGCCAGCCGCAGCTGCTCCTGCACCTCCTCGAGCCGGAAGGCGGCCCGCAGCGAGGCGGCGTAATCACGGCGCAACAGGGGGTCACAGTCACTGGCGTGGCGCTGCACCAGGGCCTCGAGAGCCGCCGGATCCTCCGGCCGGCGCAGATCGTGGATGTGGACCAGGGCCCCCGGGGCCGCCAGCCGCTGCACCGCCGTCCAGAGCAGCGCCGGATCGTGGAGGTGATGCAACAGGCTGTTGCTGACGATGGCGCTGCAGCTGCCCGCCAGACCGTCCCAGTCCGCCTCGGCAAGCGGCAGGCTCAGGCAGCGAAAGCGCAGCAGCGGCCAGCGTTCCGGGGCGGCCGCCCGTCGCTGCTCGGCGATGGCCAGCATCGTCGCGGCGCCATCAAGGCCGATCAGCTCACTGGCGGGGCAGCGCTCCGCCAGCCGCCAGCTGATGTTGCCCGGGCCGCAGCCCAGGTCCACCACCCGGGATCCCAGCCCCTGGGGAGCCGCCAGGGTGATGATGCGCTCCACCAGGGCCGCGTCGCTGGCGGCGAAATCGGCCTCGGCGTAGACGCGGGCCTGCTCGGGATCATCCATCAGCTCCGGTTCACAGATCCGCTCCATCGCCGCTGCTGCCTTCGCCGTGCCATCCAGCCTCGCCCAGAGCCAGCGGCAGCGAGCCCCAAGCACCGGTTGGCGGGTCTGGAGTGGAGCACGTGGTCACTGGCAGCGCGGCCCAGCTCCCAGGCGTGTAACCGGGATCAGATCAACTGCCGCGCCGCCCGGCGAGCGGCTGTGTCTGCGGGCGATTGTTGTGCCAGCGGATCGCCAGCCGCCGTAGCGGCTTCCGTCGCTGCGGCCTCTGGGGCTGCGGCCCCAGGCGTCCGAACCGCGCTCCTCTCCCTTCCTCTTTCTGTTGCCCCCAACCGCGATGACGGCTTCAACCCCTGCCCCCTGGCCCGAAGGAGCACCGGAGCTCCACCCCAGCGAACCGGCCCCTCGGCTCACGCCCCTGCCCAGCAGCGACCTGAGCGCCGCGATGCTGGCCACCCTGGAGCGCATCCCTGGCGCGGGGCTCAAGGGCGAGGGGTTTCCGCACCACGTGCTCGGCGAGCTGCTCTACAGCCCCCAGTTGCTGGGGCCCTTCCTGGAGTGGTGGGTGAGCGCCAAATCGACCATGGCTCTTTCGGTGCGGGAGCAGGAGCTGGTGATCCTGCGGATGGGCTGCCTCTATGCCAGCGACTACGTCTGGAAGCACCATGTGACGGTGGGGCGGGAGTTTGGCATCGACGACGCCGAACTGAGAGCGATCCGCAGCAGCAGGTACGACGGCTTCGGCGAACGGCAGCGGGCGCTGCTGGAGCTGACCGATGAGATGGTGAATCGGCGCACGGTATCGGCCGCTGTCTGGGCGCAGTACGGCCGGACGCTGCCGGCCCGGGATCTGCTGGACCTGATCGCCCTGATCTCCCAGTACGTCCTGTTCGCCTTGACCAACAACGTCCTGCAGGTTCCGGTCGAACCGGCGCTGGCAGGCCAGCCGGGCCTGGGTGACTGAGTTGCAGCCGTCGATCCACATCTGGGTGCCCGGCCGAACACTCGACACCACCCCTGGTGGTCGTTAGGGTTTCAGGTCAGTGGTGTTGTGACCCGTGACCGTTTCCGCCCAGCGTCCCCAGGCCACCCCGAGCGAGACCGGTGGCGCCAACCCGCCGCTTGACCCCGGCCTGGAGATGGCGGCCGGCTTCGGGGCCGGCCATGCCCATGACAGCTTCCCGATCACGGCGCCGGCCGCCAACCCGGTGTTTTATCGCACCTACAGCCGCAAGACCGCCACGGGGCGCGAGAGTTGGCATGAAGTGGCCGAGCGCAATCTCGAGGGCCTGCGCCAGCTGGGGCACCTCAGCGACGCCGAAGTCAGCCTGCTGCGCCGTATGCAGCAACAACAGAAGGCTCTGCCCTCGGGTCGCTGGCTGTGGATCGGTGGCACGGAGTGGATCGAGCGGCCTGAAAACTTCTCCGGGGCGTACAACTGCACCTCCACCAACCTGGTGGATTGGGAAGCCTTCGCCCTGATGATGGATCTGGCGATGATGGGTTGCGGCACCGGCGCCATCATCGAACCCCATCTGATTGAACGGCTGCCAGCCATACGCAACGAGCTGGTGGTTGAGGTGATCAGCGACATCGGCATCACCCCGGCCGAGCGGCGTCAGGACAACACCAGCCACAGCATTGACGACCACCGGGTGAGCATCAAGGTGGGCGACACCCGCGGCGGCTGGGTGGAGAGCTACCGGCTGCTGCTGCAACTCTGCAGCGATCCCCGCTTCAGCGGCCCCATCCACATCCAGGTGGACCTGGCCGATGTGCGGCCGGTGGGCGAGAGCCTCAAGGGGTTCGGCGGCATGGCCAATCCGGTCAAGCTCAAGGATCTCTACGGCCGGGTGGCACAGCTGCTCAACCACGCCCGCGGCCGCCAGCTCACCTCGGTGGAATGCTGCCTGCTGATCGATGAGGCGGCGGTGACGATCGTGGCCGGCAACATCCGCCGCAGCGCCGGCATGCGCCAGTTCGCCGCCGACGATGTCGAAGCCTCCAGGGCCAAGGACAACCTCTGGCAACAGGACAGCGAGGGCAACTGGCGCATCGATCCCGAGCGCGATGCCCTGCGCATGGCCAACCACACCCGGGTGTTCCACAGCCGCCCCAGCCGCGAGGTGGTGCTGGCGGCCGTCAACAAACAGTTCCAGTCCGGCGAGGGGGCGATCCAGTTCGCCCCCGAGGCGATCGCCCGCTCCAATGCCGACCTGCTGCCGACGCGCGAGCTGCGCGAAGAGTTCATCGGCATCTACTGCGACCAGGGCCGTGAGGAAGCCGGCCGCTGGCTGCAACTGCACCATCCGGGCATCGAAGCGGCCGAACTCGAGCATCGGCTCGGCCGCTATGGGCTCAATCCCTGTGGTGAAATCCTCGGCGCCGACTTCCACTGCAACCTGGCCGAGATCCATCTCAATCAGATTGATCCCCACGACTACCAGGCCCAGGAGGAGGCCTTCACCGCTGGGGGTATCGCCGTGGCCTGCCTGCTCAACCATCGCTTTGAGGTGGAGCGCTATCGCCAGAGCCGGGCCTGGGATCCGATCGTGGGCGTGAGCTTCACCGGCCTGTTCGACTTCTTCGTGCATGCCTTCGGCACGCCCTGGCTGCAGTGGTGGGAGGCGGGCCGCCCCGACAGCGAAGAAGGCCGGGCTTTCCGGGCGGAAGAGGCCCGTTATCTGGGCCGCTGGAAGGAGATCGTCAACCGGGCGGTGGGCGAATACTGCGATCGCCATGGCATCCGCCGCCCCAATCGCTGCACCACCGTGCAACCGGCCGGCACCAAGAGCCTGCTCACCGGCGCCAGCCCCGGCTGGCATCCCCCCAAGGCGCAGCGCTTCATCCGTCGCATCACCTTCCGCAAGAACGATCCGGTGGCCTTGGCCTGCATGGATTACGGCTACACGATCGTGCCCAGCCAGTCCGACAAAGATGAGCAGGGGCGCCTGCTGGATGATCCCTTTGATCCGCGCTGCACCGAGTGGCTGGTGGAGATTCCCACCGAGGTGAGCTGGGCCACCATTCCCGGCGCCGACAAGGTGGAAATCAACAACTTCTCCGCCCTGGCCCAGTTTGATTTCTACATGCAGGTGCAGCAGCATTACACGGCTCACAACACCTCGGCCACGGTGGAGTTCCGTGAGCATGAGATCGAGCCGCTGGCCGATGCGATTCACCGCGCCATTGACAACGGCCAGGGCTACATCTCTGCGGCTCTGCTGGCCCGCTTTGATGCCAACGCCACGTTCCCGCGGTTGCCGTTTGAACCCATCGATGCGGCCACCTACGCCCAGCTTTCGGCGGAGGTGGTGGCCAGGCGCCACACGGCTGATTTCTTCGAAGCTCTGCGCCGCTACGACCGCGGCGAACTGGTGGATGCCGGCCCGGCGGGATGTGATTCCGACAAGTGCCTGCTGCCCCTGGCCAAGCCGCAGGGGTGAGGTGAACCAGCGAGATTTCCTCTCCGGAGCAGGTTGCCGGGGCTGGGGTCCCACAGGCCAGACAACAGTCAGTCACGCTTGGTCACGGACTGACCGTTTGCCGATGGCCAGCAGGTGATCGATGGCATGAGCGTTATGCCATGACGGCGCCAATGGGGTGACCGGTGGATGCAGCGCCTGCAACTGCCAGTGCTGAGCTGCATCAGCGACCAATCCCCCCCGGCAGATCAAGCCGTTGCGACGGCTGGCCGAGCCCAAGGGGATCGACGGGCGCTTCACAGACCACGAACGCCTGTTGGTTGAGGTGATGACCATCAAACAGGCTCGGTCGCCGAAGCTGGTGGCGCAGCAGCACCGGGAGGAGTGAGCGGCAAAGCCGATCAGCCGGGACCGCGTTAGATAAGACGCGCACGCCGCCCGCTGCCGCGAGTGTGTGCAGCCGCGCCTTTGCCGGTGGCTGAGGGACAAGGCGCGGCAGGCGGCCCTCACCAGCGCCAACGGCGTGGAACGCAGGCGAGCCAGAGGGATTGCCGCGATCCGCTGCGCCGGGACCACAAAAGTTCGTCTTGTGGGCATACAGCGCTTGAGCGACTTATAAGTGGGCACCTGTCTTGTTGCTTGTTCATGCCCCTCCGGCGCGGCCTACCGGCGGTCGCCCTCTGCGGTATGGCCCTGCTGACGGGCTGCCGTCCCTCCAGCCCGGAGGCGGCTCGCCCCCTGGCGGTGGACACAATCGCGGTCAACCCCGCCACCTTCCGCCAGGAAGTGGCCACGATCAGTACCCTCGATGCGCTGGAGGCTGTGCAGTTGGCTGCCCAGGCTGGCGGCCGGATCCAGGAGTTGCGCATCCGCCAGGGAGATCGGGTGAAGCCGGGCCAGCTGCTGGTGGTGCTGGATCAGGCGCAGTTGCAGGCGGAGGTGCTGAGCCTGCGCTCCGCCCAGGCCAAGGACCGGCTCAACTACCAGCGCTTCGCCTATCTGGCGCGGGTCGGGGCCGCCAGCGCCCTGCAGCGCGATGAGCTGCGCCAGGCCTATATCGAGACCTCCGCCAATCTGAAGGCCCGCCAGGCGGATCTCGCCTTCCGCGACCTCCGCTCCCCCAGCGCCGGCGTGATCGGCGATGTCACGGTCAAGGTGGGGGATGTGATCCGCGCCGGTGATCCGTTCACCACGGTGATCCGCAACGGTGAGCTCACGGCTCGCATCGAGGTGCCGGCCCGGCTGCGCAACCGGGTGCGGCCGGGTCAGACGGTGATCCTGGAGGATCCCGGCAGCAGCCAGCCCCTGGCGCGCGGCGCGGTCGACTCGATCGATCCCAGCGTCAATGTCGGCAACCAGGTGCTGCTGGTGAAGGCCGCCTACGACAACAGGAATGGCAGCCTGCGCAACGGCCTGCGGGTTCGCACCCGCGTGGTGCTGGACAGCCGCACCCAGTTGTCGGTGCCGGTGGGCTCAGTGATTCAGTCCTCCGGCCAGAGCTATGTGTACCGCCTCGGCACGCTGCAGGAGCTGGAGCACGATCCGGGCCAGGCGCTCCTGGAGCGGCTGCGCCGCCTGCCACCGACCAGCCGCTTTGCCCTGCAGACCCGCGTGCAGCTCGGTCCCCTGCAGGACGGCCGCTACCCGGTGCTCAATGGCCTGGACGCCGCTGCCCAGGTGATCAGCAGCAACCTGCTCAGCCTGCGCCATGGGCTGCCGGTGCAGC
>CALPMR020000029.1 GCA_943324725.2 Bordetella parapertussis
GTGTACCAGGAGGTGGCGAAGGTGGTTCCGGTGAGCCAGCCACCCAGTGCCAGATAGGCGGTGGGGAAGAGCAGCAGACCGGACCACCCCACAAAAACGAAGCGGTCGCGCTTGAGCCAGTCATCGAGGACGTCGAACCATCCGCGAGCGGCAGGAGCGCGCCCAACTGCGATCGTCATGAGAGTGCTTAACGATGCGTTACACAGCCACTGTACGGGTCACAGGCCGCCCGTGCGGACTCCCCCGGCCCCGGACCGGCGGAATGAGTAGAAGTGCCTACGAGAACCCGCGCCAGCTGTTGATTCGCCAGAGTGGCTTTTAATGCGCCGCCTCCGGCCGGCGAACGCCTCACCACCCACCTCCCCCACCATGTACGTCGTCGAGCTCTCCCTCCGGCTCAGCCCCATGCCCGTCGCTGTGGAGCGCAAGGAGTTCGAAGCGGCCCAGGCCCTCTATGGCGAGGTGCGCCAGGCCCTGGAGAGCGGCCATCCGAAGGTTCTCGATCTCAGCTGCGAAAAGGATGAACACAAGCGGGTGAGCCTGCTCAGCAGCGAGATCCTCGCCGTCCAGACCTACGAGAAGTCAGCCAGTGGCGGTGGTGGCAAGCGGCCCGGCTTCAGCTTCGACAGTTGATGTCCCTGCCACCCCTTCCCGCAGCGGCCCCAGCCAGCGCCCTGGCACCGCCGTTGGCCGTGGAGAACCTCGAGTTTTCCTGGGCCGGCGGCAAGACAGCGCTGCGCGGCTGCCAGCTGCGGATCGAACGACCCGGGCTCTGGATGCTGGTGGGGAGCAATGGCAGCGGCAAGAGCACCCTGTTGCGGCTGATCGCCGGTCTGCTGCAACCCGGCAGCGGCGCGATCCGCACCGAGCTGAAGCCGGCCCTGGTGTTCCAGAACCCCGACCACCAGCTGCTGCTGCCCAGCTGCAGCAGCGATCTGCAGCTGGGTCTGCCGGAGCATCTGAGCGCCGCCCAGCGCCTGATGCGGGTGGAGATGGCCCTCGAGCAGGTGGGGCTGGCCGGCTTCGGCGCTCGGCCGATCCACACCCTCAGCGGCGGCCAGAAACAACGGCTGGCGATCGCCGGAGCCCTGGCCACCGACGCCCAGCTGCTGCTGCTCGATGAACCCACCGCCCTGCTCGATCCCAGCAGCCAGCGCGAGGTGATCGCCCTGATCCGCAGACTCTGCAGCCGCCCCGAAGCGCCGCTGACAGCCCTGTGGATCACCCACCGCCTCGAGGAACTCGACCATTGCGACGGTGCCGCCCGCATGGACGCCGGTCGCCTCGGCCCCTGGCAGAGCGGCGCCGCCTTACGGGTCGGCCTCACCCCCTTGCCCGGTGGACCGGCTGAAAGGTAAGGTCGCTAGCGATCCGGTCACGACCGGCTCATTCCTCGGTAGCTCAGTGGTAGAGCGGTCGGCTGTTAACCGATTGGTCGCAGGTTCGAATCCCGCCCGGGGAGTTTCACCATCCAGGTCAGCTCGGCAAGGCTGATCACCAGTCCTTCAGGTCCTGCATCGCCGTGGATCTGGTCCAGGGATCCTGGCGGCCAACCGCCCCAAGATTTCAGCGACTTGGTGACGTCCTGAAGGGAGGCGCAGAGCGAGCCGGCCGCACCACGGAGACCTGGGGGACTAGGAGCCGAGGCCAGATGGCCTCCGAATGCAACAAATCCAGACGAAAACAATCTGAAGATTTCAGCCGCTGTGCTGGCCGGCAACTCCTGATTTTTCTAGTCTTGACAAGGCCTCTGGCCAGCCAGGCCTGCCCCGGCCGCAAGGCACCGCCTGTCCCCAGCCACGCCTGGAACGATCAAAAAAGAAGCGGTGGGAGGCGAAAACCATGAGAATGGCGCCCACTTCCATTGCTGCGGTGAGGATTGCCGCGGCCGGGGAGCCATCGTTGAGCGCTGCCTGCGTACCTGCCGACCTCCATGAAGCCCTGCATCCTGCTGATCGAAGACGACGGCGACATGCGCGAGTTGGTCGCCGGTCACCTGGAACATGGCGGCTTCGACGTGCAGCGGGCCGATGACGGCATCAAGGGCCAGGCCCTCGCCCTGCAGTATGGGCCGGACGTGATCCTGCTGGATCTGATGCTGCCGAAGGTGGATGGCCTCACCCTTTGTCAGCGGCTGCGGCGCGACGAGCGCACCGCCAAGATCCCGATCCTGATGCTCACCGCCCTGGGCAGCACCAAGGACAAGGTGAGCGGCTTCAACTCCGGCGCCGATGACTACCTCGCCAAGCCCTTCGACCTCGAGGAGCTGATGGTGCGGGTCAAGGCCCTGCTGCGCCGCTCGGAGCGGGCACCGCTCTCCAGCAAGCACAACGAAATCCTCAGCTACGGCAGCCTCACCCTGGTGCCCGAGCGCTTTGAGGCCATCTGG
Source organism: Bordetella parapertussis (assembly GCA_943324725.2). Taxonomy (GTDB): domain Bacteria; phylum Cyanobacteriota; class Cyanobacteriia; order PCC-6307; family Cyanobiaceae; genus Cyanobium. The sequence continues at coordinate 2,390 of CALPMR020000029.1, forward strand.
TTCGACCAACCGGTTCGGCTCACCCATCTGGAGTTCGAGCTGCTCCACTGCCTGCTGCAGCGCCATGGCCAGACGGTGGCCCCGTCGCTGATCCTCAAGGAGGTCTGGGGCTATGAGCCCGATGACGACATCGAAACCATCCGCGTCCACGTGCGCCATCTGCGCACCAAGCTCGAGCCCGATCCACGCAAACCGCGCTTCATCAAAACGGTGTACGGCGCCGGCTACTGCCTGGAGCTCCCCACCGGCGATCAGCTGGCCACGCTGGAGCCGCTGATGCGCGATGCCCGCGCCGCCCGCGTCAAAGCCACCTCCGGCCTCCCCGGCGACGGCAGCGAGGCGGCCTGAACATCAGGCGCCGATGCCGGCCATCTCCAGCAGAGCCACCTCCCAGGCCAGGCGCGGCTGCACATAGGCACGCAGTTGGGAACGCAGCCGCTCCAGCCGCTGCAGATCCACCCCAGGGCCCCGCCGCCGCCAGAGCGCTAGCTGCCACCAGGCCAGCAACCAGAGCTGTTGCTCCCCATCGAGGGCCTCACTGAGATCCCGGGCCAGGCCCAGGGCCGTGAGCGGCTCGCGATCCAGCGCCAGCAGCCGCTCGGCCAGGCCCTCCGGCAGCTCGCGCCACTGGCGGCGATGCTCCAGCAGGGCTCCGGGGGAACCCGCCGCCAGTTCCAGCAGTTCGGGGGGATCGACGGGGACAGGTCTCGGCGGCAGCTCGGCGGCGGGCTCGGACTCGGCGGCGGTCACGGCGAGTGCCTCCTCACTGACCATCGCCTCGCTGGTCAGTGACTTGCCTGCCCCTTTTCTGGCCGCAGCTTTCTTGCCCGAAGCTTTGCTGGCCAGCGCGGTGGCCTCAACCGCCTGTGGGGGCAGATCCGCCGGCAATGACGCCAGCACCTCAGCCACCAGCTGGCCAGAGAGGCGCACGAAGGGAATCTGCTGGCAGCGGGAGCGGATCGTGCTGAGCAACTGATCCGGTGCGGCGCAGATCAGGATCAACAGGCCCGTTCCGGGCTCCTCCAGGGTCTTGAGCAGGGCATTGGCGGCCCCCTCGGCCATCGCCTCGGCCCCCTCCAGCACCACCAGCCCTCCGGGGGCCTCGACCGGGTGGCGGGCCAGGAAACGGGTCAGGTCGCGGATCTGCTCAAGGCGGATCTGGGGGGCACTGCGGCGGTTCACCCCCTCCGCCAGGGCCTCGGAGGCCCGCACCAGCCGGCCCTGATGCTGGTAGGTGGGCTCGACCCAGAGCAGATCGGGGTGATTCCCCTGGGCCAGGCGGCGGCGCAGGGCCGGCAGCCCCGAGCGCCAGGCCTCGGGCCCGGCCACCAGGCCTTCGAGGAAGCGCAGGGCCGCCAGCCGCCTGCCGACGCCATCGGCACCGGCGAACAGATAGGCCGGAGCGATCCGGCGCCGCTCCAGGGCGGCCTCGAGCAGTGCCACGGCCCTGGGCTGGCCCAGCAGATCGGCGAACAGCTCCGCCATTCAGGCTCCAGCCCCCGCCAGGCCCTCGGGCGCCTCGGCGCTGGACGAGCAGGATTCCATCAGCGGATCAGAGCGGCCGCGGCCTATCTGAGCCTCAATCAGACGGCGGCAGGCGATCGTCAGCTCGGGCGCCGGGGCGCTGGCGTCGAGCTGCAGCCAGCCCCGCTGCGCCGCCAGCTGGCTGAAACCGGCGGCGACCCGCGCCAGAAAGGCTTCGCCGCTGGCCTCGATCCGGTCGGCCGCCCGGCCCTGGCGGCGCTGCAGTGACAGCGCCAGGGGCAGATCGAGCCAGAGGGTGAGATCGGCCCGCAGACCGCCGGTGGCGATCGCCTCCAGCTGCCCGATCAGGGCCAGCGACAGGCCCCGGCCGTAGCCCTGATAGGCGGCGGTGGAACCGGCGAAGCGATCGCAGAGCACCCAGTCACCGGCCTCCAGCGCCGGCCGGATCGTGGCCTGCACGTGCTGGGCCCGATCGGCCGCATAGAGCAGCAGTTCCGCCGTAGGACACGGGGCGGCCGCCTCGGGCGGGTGCAGCAGCAACCCTCGCAGGGCCTGGCCCAGGGCCGTACCTCCCGGCTCCCGACTCACCAGCAGCCGCGCCCCCGCTGGCATCAGGCCGCTGCCAGGCAGCCATTGGCGCAACGCTTCGAGCTGGGTGGTCTTGCCGCAGCCATCGATGCCCTCAAGCACCAGGAAAAGCCCCCGCCCAGGCTGGCTGAGGGCAGAACCGGCAGCAGGCTCAGCAGCGTTCAAGCCGAAGGATGGCGGCGATGGTGGCGGCCATCCTGCAGCAACAGGGCATTGAGCACCACGGTGATCGAGCTCAGGGCCATCAACAGGGCCGCCAGCGGCGGCGTGAGCAGCAGATTGAAGCGCGGCAGCAGCACCCCAGCAGCGATCGGCAGCACGATCAGGTTGTAGCCGAAGGCCCAGGCCAGGTTCTGACGCACCTTGGCCATGGTGCGGGAGGCGATCTCCAGGGCGTCATCAAGCCCCTCAAGTCGATCGCCCATCACCACCAGCGAGGCGCTCTCCTGGGCGATCTGGGTGCCGGTACCCACGGCCACCCCGAGATCGGCCGCCGCCAGGGCAGGCGCATCGTTGATGCCATCCCCCACCATCGCCACCGCCGCCCCGGAGCGCTTCGCGGCCAGGATCCGCTCCAGCTTCTGCTCGGGCCTCAACTCCCAGGCCAGCTCCTCGTCGGCCAGCCCCAGGAGCCCACCCAGCCGGCGCACGCTCGCCTCGCGGTCGCCACTCAGCAACCCCAGGCGCAGGCCGCGGCGGCGCAGGGCCTTCAAGGTGCTGGCGGCATCCTGGCGGGGGCGATCCTGCACCGCCACCAGGCCCAGCAGCTGGCCGGCTTCGGCCACCGCCAACACCGTGGCACCACCGGCTTCGAGGACCTCCTGGCGCTGGCGGGCCCGATCGCTGAGCGGCACCTCACAGCTGGCCAGCCAGTCCAGCCGGCCCACCAACAGGCTGGGCGGCCCATCGGTGGCGGCGGCTGGCAGCCAGCCCTGCAGGCCTTCACCCACCACCGTGCGGCAAGCTCCCAGGCTCTGCAGCGGCAGCTCGCGGCGCTGGGCCTCCTGCAACAGGGCGTGGGCGAGCGGATGGCGGCTCTGTTGTTCGAGGCTGGCAGCCAGCTGCACCAGCCGATCCGGCGGCGTCAGCCCTCCGCAGAGCTCAGCCTCAGCCCAGGCCTCCACCGCCGTCACCAGCGGGCGCCCCAGGGTGAGCGTGCCGGTTTTATCGAACAGCACCACCTGCAGACGGGCGGCGATCTCGATCGCGTCGCCGCCGCGGAACAACAGGCCGGAGCGGGCGGCCAGGCCCGCTCCCACCGTGATCGCCGTCGGGGTGGCCAGACCGAGGGCGCAGGGACAGGCCACCACCAGCACGGCGATCGCCAGCTGCAGGGCCAGCGACAGGGGCGTCGTCGCCCGGGCACCGAAGACGCCATGGCCGACGTGCATGCCGCTGTGGGGGCCGGTCTCGGCCATGGCCGCCAAGGCCGGATCAGCCAGCACCCCGGGCCAGAGCCGGGTGCCCCAGAGCCACCAGAACAGAAAGGTGCCCAGGGCCAGGGCCAGCACCACCAGCGCGAACCGTCCCGCCACCCGGTCGGCCAGGCGCTGAATCGGCGCCTTGCGCGCCTGGGCCTGCTCCACCATGTGGACGATGCGGGCGATGGCGCTGTCGGCACCGCTGCGCAGCACCTCCAGCACCAGCGGCGCTTCCAGATTGAGACTGCCGGCCGCCAGTTCCGTGCCCGCGGCCGCCTGCAGCGGCAGGGGTTCACCGGTCAGAGCCGAGACATCCACGGCCGAAGCCCCCTCCCGCACGACGCCATCCACCGGCACCCGATCGCCCGGCAGCAGCCGCAGCCGGTCGCCCGGCCGCAGGCCCCCCACCCGCACCTGGCGGGGAGGACCATCGTCAAGCAGCAGCAGGGCGTGATCGGGCTGCAGGCCGGCGAGCTCCTCGATCGCCCGGCCGGTGCGCCAGCGGGCGCGCTCCTCCAGGAAGCGACCGGCCAGCACGAAGCCGAGCAGCATCACCGGCTCGTTGAAGAAACAGGGCCAGCCGCTGTCGGGCAGCAGCAGGCCCACCAGGCTGGCCAGCCAGGCACTGCCAACGCCCAGGCCGACCAGGGTGTCCATGCTCGGCATTCCCGCCAGAGCCGAACGCCCCCCCTGCAGCAGGATCGAGCGGCCGGGGCCGGCCAAAGCCACCGTGGCCACCAGACCGTGCAGCCAGGGACTGGCCAGCAGACCCCAGGGATCGTGCCAGGGGAGCTGGCCGGCATCGGCCAGGTGACCGAGGCCCGAAACCAGCACCAGCACCAGGGCCACCACCAGCTGGCGCCAGCGCTGCCACCAGTCCCGCTGCCGGCGACGCTCCTGAAGACTGCGGGGCAGGCTCTGGCCGCCTTCGCGCAGGCGGGCCGGAAAGCCCAGGGCCGCCAGGCTGGCCAGCAGCGGGACGAGCAGATCGGCCTCAGCGCCCGGGACGACAGCTTCAGTGGCGGGCGTCGCAGCACATTCGGTTGCACGTCCAGCTGACGGCGTGGCGACAGCCGATGACGTGGCAACCGCTGAGGTTCCTCCCCCGGCTGGGGGTGGTTCTTCGGCCGCGGGGGATGGCGTGGCCGAGGACGCCGCACCGGCGGCAGACATCGCCAGCCCAGGGTCCAGCTCCAGCCAGGCGGTGCGGGTGAGCAGGTTGACGCTGGCGGCACGCACACCGGGCTGCTGCTGCAGGCGCTGCTCGACAGCGCGCACGCAGCCACCGCACTTCATGCCATCCACCTCCAGCAGCAGCGTCAGGGGCGGCTGGGAAGGCTCACACCAGGACGACTCAGCGGCAGGCAGCTGAGCGGCAGGCGGCGCTGAATCCGTCAAGACCTGACCAGGTGCAACGTTTTCACGCCCAGACATCTCGCTGAGGGGCCTTTCGGTGACGGACTGCTGCAGACCAGGTCGTGCGCCGGAGGCAAGCTCGCTGCGGGCGGGCCGAGGGGAAGCGGAAGGGGCCAACAGCAGCGGGAATTCGGACACCGGCAGCCAAGGCTAGGAAGATCCCGGCCAGCGGCCCGCCTTCCGGGGGAACGGGGCAGGATGGTGGGCAGATCCAGACAGCCCGCCGTGCCCCGCTCCCAGCGCAACGACAACTTCATCGACAAGAGCTTCACGGTGATGGCGGACCTGATCGTCAAGCTGCTGCCGATCGATGCCAAGTCCAAGGAGGCCTACGTCTATTACCGCGACGGGCTCTCCGCCCAGAACGACGGCGACTACGCCGAAGCCCTGGACAACTACGACGAGGCCCTGCGGCTGGAAGAAAACTCCATCGACCGCGGCGAGATCCTCAAGAACATGGCGATCATCTTCATGAGCACCGGCGATGAGCAGAAGGCGCTCGACTTCTATGGCCAGTCGCTGGAGGCCAACCCCAACTCCCCGTCCTGCCTCAAGAACATGGGGCTGATCTACGAAAAATGGGGTCGCATCGCCGCTGAAAGCGGTGACCAGGACACGGCCGACCGCTGGCTGGACATGGCCGCCGAAACCTGGGGCAAGGCGGTGAAGCTCTACCCCGGGGGCTATCTGGACATCGAGAACTGGCTGAAGAGCTCGGGCCGCAGCACGGTCGATGTCTACTTCTGAGGCTCTCCTGATCCAGCTGCAGTCCCAATCGAAGCTGGCAACGCCTGATTCAGTGGCCGTCGCTGGAACGGGTTTCAGCTGGTGATCAGGGGTTTCGACGACTGCTGAAGCCAGGGCCAGCTCTGGCCAGGCCTTTCTTGCTGTGACCCTGGAAACGCAGGGAGTCCTCGCTCCGGACGACGGCAATTCCGACCGGTGGCGATGGCCCAATGCCCTGGCCGGGCCTTGCCGGAGCGTCCCTCCTCAGCCCTCAGCCGCCGGATCCACCCCCAGCGCCGCCACCAGCGCCTCGGCCACCGAACCGGCCTCCAGCAGCTGCAGCCCGAAGGCCGCCGCCTGAGCCCCCAGGCCGCTGCCGCGGGGCACCACCGCCCGCACAAAGCCCAGGCGGGCAGCCTCCTGCAGCCGCAGCTCCAGCTGGGCCACGGCCCGCAGCTGGCCGCCCAGGCCCAGTTCCCCCACCAGCACCGTGCCCGCCGGCAGGGTCAGATCGCGGAAGCTGGCCACCACGGCGGCAGCCACGCCCAGATCCGCCGCCGGCTCCTCCACCTCCAGGCCGCCGGCCACGGCCAGATAGCAGTCGAAGCGGGAGAGGGGCAGGCCGAGGTGCTTCTCCAGCACGGCCAGAATCTGGTGCAGGCGGTTGACGGCGATGCCGGTGGCGGTGCGACGCGGGCTGGCATAGCTGGTGGGACTCACCAGGGCCTGCAGCTCCACCAGCAGGGGCCTGGTGCCCTCGCAGGCCACGATCGTGGCGGTGCCCGGACAGGGGCCCTCCCGACCGAGGAACAGCTCGCTGGGATTGGTCACCTCCGCCAGCCCCTGCCCCCGCATCTCGAACACGCCCAGCTCATGGGTGGCACCGAAGCGGTTCTTCATCGCCCGCAGCAGCCGGTGGCTGGCGAAGCGATCCCCCTCGAAGGTGAGCACCGCATCGACCAGATGCTCCAGCACCTTGGGGCCGGCGAGGGCCCCCTCCTTGGTCACATGGCCGACCAGCACCAGGGCCGTGTCCTGGCGCTTGGCGATGCGGGCCAGGGCAGCGGCACACTCGCGCACCTGGGCCACCGAGCCCGGCGCACTGGCCAGCTCAGCGTCATGCAGGGCCTGGATGCTGTCGATGATCGCCACCGCCGGCCGCAACGCCTCCAGCTCCTGCAGCACCAGCTCCAGATCGGTCTCAGCGAGCAACTGCAGCCTTGAAGCGGGCAGGGCCAGCGGCTCCAGGCCGCCCTCCTTCCCCTCCTCCCCAAGGCGCCGCCAGCGCAGCCTCACCTGCTGGGCCGATTCCTCCGCACTCACATACAGCACCATCTGGTGCTCGGCCATCGCCCGGGCGCTCTGCAGCAACAGGGTGCTCTTGCCGATGCCGGGATCACCCCCCAGCAGCACCAGGGATCCGGGCACCAACCCTCCGCCGAGCACCCGATCCAGCTCGCCGTAGCCACTGGCCAGGCGCTGCAGCGGCCGCTCATCGACGCTGGCCATCGGCTCGGAGCGGTGGGCGCGCCTCGGCGCCTCGGCATCGCTGGCCGCCGCCACGGGACGCCGGCGACGGTTGTCAGTGGCGGCCTCCCGCTGCTCCACCAGCGTGTTCCAGCCGCCGCAGGCGGAGCAACGCCCGAAGAACTGGCGGGTGCGGGCGCCGCAGGCCTGACAGACGAAGGGAGCGGCGGATCGGGACACGGCCTATGAAGAAAGATGGCGTTTCGTAATGAAGCACCCGCAGGCGCTTTTCAGTGGGATGGATTCTTGAGCGCCGATTCAGGCGCCAGTCCCCGCAAGCCACCCCTCAAAGACCCTCCAGAAGCGAACTCTGCTGAAGCGCCATCCGGCGCCCGGTGGGGTCCACCCGTTCCAGCATGACCGCGATTCCCCCCGCCACCACGACCTCCCCCGCCAGGGAAACCATTCTCGTCGTGGACGACGAGGCCAGCATCCGACGCATCCTGGAAACCAGGTTGTCGATGATCGGCTACCAGGTGATCACCGCCTGCGACGGCGAAGAGGCCCTGGAACTCTTCCGCCAGCGCCTGCCGGATCTGGTGGTGCTGGACGTGATGATGCCCAGACTCGATGGCTATGGCGTCTGCCAGGAGCTGCGCAAGGATTCCGATGTGCCGATCGTGATGCTCACCGCCCTCGGCGATGTGGCGGATCGCATCACCGGCCTGGAACTGGGGGCCGACGACTACGTGGTCAAACCGTTCAGCCCCAAGGAGCTCGAGGCCCGCATCCGCTGCGTGCTGCGCCGGGTCGAGAAGGAGCAGGTCCCCGGCATCCCCAGCACCGGGGTGATCGAGATCGGCAACCTGCGCATCGACACCAACAAGCGTCAGGTGTTCCAGGGCAGCGAGCGCATCCGGCTCACCGGCATGGAATTCAGCTTTCTGCAGCTGCTGGTCAGCCGCTCCGGAGAGGCCTTCAGCCGGGGGGAGATTCTGCGCCAGGTCTGGGGATACACCCCCGAGCGTCACGTCGATACCCGGGTGGTGGATGTCCACATCTCCCGGCTGCGTTCCAAGCTGGAGGATGATCCGGCGAATCCCGAGCTGATCCTCACAGCCAGGGGAACCGGTTATCTGTTTCAGCGCCTCGTCGAACCCCGCGTCGAACCCGTTGCCAACGAAGGAGCCTGACCCCACCGACCAGCCCGCCGCCCCTTACCGGGCGAAGCCGGTCCGTGCCAAACCCAGCCGGGCGATCCGCCGCCTGGTCATCTGGTATCGCCGCAATGCGGCGGTCACCACGCTGGTGGACACCGCCTCAGCCCTGGTGGACACCGCCAACGCCACCGCCAACGTCACGGCCTCGATGGCAGGCTCGATGGCAGGAGCCGCCGGCAATGCCGCCGGCTCCATGGCTGGCGCCGCCAGCTCCGTTGCCGGAGCCGCCAGTTCGGTGGCCGGCTCGGTGCTCCAACCCCTGGTGTTCGATCCGCTGCGGCGGCTGCAGCAGGGGTCGGGCGGCGGCGATCTGGCCAAGGATGGGCCGATCGACGATCGCCAGCGGCTGTGGGTGGCGGTCGATGGCATGGGCGGCGATCACGCCCCCGGTCCGATCCTGGAAGGCTGCCTGAGGGCCGTGCAACTGCTGCCCCTGCGCATCCGCTTCGTCGCCGAAAGCGAGCCCCTGCAGGCCGCGATCAGCGCCATGGGGCTGCAGGAGGAGCTCAATGAGGCCGTGGCCCGCGGCCTGATCCACCTCGTGGCCAGCGGGCCCTCGGTGGGCATGAACGAAGAGGCCACCGTCGTGCGCCGCAAGCGCGACGCCAGCATCAACCTGGCCATGGACCTGGTCAAGCGGGGCGAGGCCACCGCCGTCTATTCCGCCGGCAACTCCGGCGCCGTGATGGCCGCGGCGATCTTCCGGCTGGGGCGGCTCAAGGGCATCGATCGGCCGGCGATCGGCGCCCTGTTCCCCACCAAGGATCCCGACCAGCAGGTGCTGGTGCTGGACGTCGGCGCCAACATGGACTGCAAGCCCGAATGGCTGCACCAGTTCGCCCTGCTCGGCAACATCTACAGCCGCGATGTGCTGCAGGTGCGCCAGCCCCGCATCGGCCTGGTCAACATCGGCGAGGAGGAGTGCAAGGGCAATGAGCTCTGCCTCAGAACCTACCCCTTGCTGGCGGGCGACAGCCGCTTCGTGTTTGCCGGCAACTGTGAGGGGCGCGACATCCTCTCCGGCGATTTCGATGTGGTGGTCTGCGACGGCTTCAGCGGCAACGTGCTGCTGAAATTCCTGGAATCGGTGGGCAGCGTGCTGCTCGATGTGCTGCGGGCCGAACTGCCCCGCGGCCGCCGCGGCAAGGTGGGATCGGCCTTCCTGCGCAGCAACCTGGTGCGCATCAAGAAGCGCCTCGACCACGCCGAACACGGCGGCGCCCTGCTGCTGGGGGTCGATGGGATCTGCGTCATCGGCCATGGCAGCAGCAAGGCCCTGTCGGTGGTCAGCGCCCTGCGACTGGCCCATTCAGCCGCCAGCCACGGCGTGATGGACGACCTCCATGCCCTCGGTGGCGACGGCGCCGCCACCGCCACGTCAACCGCCACGGCCACGTCCGCCGACACGACCCAGACCAACAGCAGTGGCGCGGCCGCCTGTGGTTGACTGACCCGGAAGCAACGGTGGCTGGATTCCGGTGTCAGGCGGCGCAGGCAACTCCCAGAGGCCCAACCGGGGCATGGCCCTGGTGGGCAGCGGCAGCGCCCTGCCGGGCGCCAGCATCAGCAATGCGGTTCTGAGCGAACGGGTCGACACCAGCGACGAGTGGATTCGCAGTCGCACCGGCATCGGCAGCCGGCGGGTGGCCGGTGCAGGCGAAACGGTGACCAGCCTGGCCAGTGCGGCCGCACTCGGAGCCCTCGGACAGGCCGGCTGGAGCCCGGCGGACGTGGATCTGATCCTGCTTGCCACCTCCAGCCCCGACGACCTGTTCGGCACCGCTCCCCGGGTGCAGGCGGCGATCGGCGCCCGGGGAGCGGTGGCCTTTGATCTCACCGCCGCCTGCAGCGGCTTCCTGTTTGCCCTGATCACCGCCAGCCAGTACATCCGCAGCGGCAGCTTCGAGCGGGTGCTGGTGATCGGCGCCGACCAGCTCAGTCGCTGGGTCGACTGGGACGATCGCAGCACCTGCGTGCTCTTCGGGGATGGGGCCGGGGCCGTGGCGCTGCAGGCCTGTGACCAGGCCGACGACGGTCTGCTGGCCTTTCGCATGCGCTCCGACGGCAGCCGCAACGCCTGCCTGACCCTGGCCCAGACAGCGGAGCATCGCCCGCTGGTGAATGGGCTGACCGCCCAGGTGGGGGGCTTCGCCCCGATTCACATGAATGGCCAGGAGGTGTACAAGTTCGCGGTGCGCGAGGTGCCCACCGTGCTCTCCGAGCTGCTGGCGGCCACCGGCATTGAGGCCAGTGCCCTCGACTGGCTGCTGCTGCACCAGGCCAATCAGCGCATCCTTGACGCCGTCGCCGATCGCTTCGCCGTGCCCCCGGAGCGGGTGCTCAGCAACCTCGGCCTCTACGGCAACACCTCCGCCGCCACGATCCCGCTGATGCTCGATGAGGCCGTGCGCGACGGCCGGGTCCAACCGGGTCACCTGATCGCCAGCAGCGGCTTCGGTGCCGGCCTGAGCTGGGGCGGCGCCCTGCTGCGCTGGAGCGGCCCTCTGGCCTGAGACAGGCTGCACCAGTGCCGCCGCAACCGGGATCTAATCTCCTGCCGTTCACTGCGTCAGCGCCGTAATGGGTATCGCCTGGGTGTTTCCTGGTCAGGGCTCGCAGAAAGCCGGCATGGCGGCCGGTGTGCTGGAGCTGCCGGGGGCCCGGGCCCGGTTCGCCGCCGCCTCCGAGCTGCTCGGCCGTGATCTGCTGGCGATCTGCGCCGGCGAGGCGACGGACAGCACGGCCCAGCCGAGCGACCTCAATGACACCCGCAACACCCAGCCAGCCCTGTTCGTGATCGAAAGCCTGCTGGTGGACCAGCTGCGCCAGCAGGGCCGCCAGGCCGATCTGGTGGCGGGCCACAGCCTCGGCGAACTGGTGGCCCTCTACGCCGCCGGTGTCTTCGATGCCGCCACCGGCCTGGCCCTGATGCAGCGCCGCAGTGAGCTGATGGCCGCCGCCGGCGGTGGGGCGATGACCGCCGTGATCGGCTTCGAGCGCAGCCAGCTGGAGGAGCTGGTGGCCGCCACCGAGGGGGTGGTGATCGCCAACGACAACAGCAGTGCCCAGGTGGTGCTGTCCGGCACCCCCGAAGCCGTGGCCAGCGTCAGCGGCCAGCTCACCTGCAAGCGGGCGATTCCGCTGGCGGTGAGCGGTGCCTTCCACTCCCCCTTCATGGCCGAAGCGGCAAAGGCCTTCGCCACCAGCCTCGCCAGCGTGCCCTTCGCCAAGGCCACCATCCCGGTGCTGAGCAACACCGATCCCAGCCCGGAAACCGATGGCGAGGTGCTCAAGGGCCGCCTGGTGGACCAGATGACCAGCGGCGTGCGCTGGCGCGAAACCATGGACCAGCTCAGCGCCTGCGGCATCGACACCGCTGTGGAGATCGGCCCGGGCAACGTGCTCAGCGGCCTGATCAAGCGCGGCTGCAACGGCATCACCACGGTGCAGGTCGCCGCGGCCGCCGACCTTCCGTTGTGAGTGACCTTCGTGGCCAGGCCATGGGCAGCATGCGGCGGGCCCTGCGCCGCAGCCGCCGCCCGGCCGCCCCGCCCGCCCTGCTCAGCACCCCGAAACCGAGCCTCACCTACCGGCTGATCAGCTACCTGCTGGTGTTTCCGATCTACCGGCTGCTGTTCCGCGGCCGCACCGCCGGCAATGACCTCGTGCCGGTGGAGGGAGCCCTGGTGGTGGTCGCCAACCACGGTTCCCATCTGGATCCGCCGCTGCTCGGTCATGCCCTCGGCCGACCGGTGGCCTTCATGGCGAAGGCGGAGTTGTTCAAGGTGCCGCTGCTGGGGCCGATCATCCGCGCCTGTGGGGCCTACCCGGTCGCCCGCGGCGCCAGCGACCGCGAGGCGATCCGCATCGCCACCGACCGGCTGCAGCAGGGCTGGGCCATCGGCGTGTTCGTCGATGGCACCCGCCAGGCCGATGGTCGTGTCAACAATCCCCAGGCCGGCGCCGCCCTGCTGGCCGCCCGCGCCGGCGTCCCCCTGCTGCCGGTGGCGATCATCAACAGCCATCGCGCCCTGGGGCCGGGTCAGAGTTCCCCCCGGCTGGTGCCGATCCACATCCGCATCGGCACCCCCGTGCCTCCTCCGGCCTCCAGAAGGCGGCCCGATCTCGATCGGGCGACGGCGGCGGTGCAGGAGCAGATCAACCGCATGCTCGACGAGGGGCTGATCAGCGCAGGCCGGCTCGCCCCAGCCAGGGAACGAGATGCCCTTCCGCCCAGTTGCGCAGATCCCGACCGCTGATCACCCAGAGCACCGCCCGCAGGCCGTCCTCCCAGAGCCGGCGGCGGCGTTCATGGATACAGCGATGGCCGCAGGACACCGGCACCGGCGTCAGATGAATGCCGCGACTGCCGGCCACGATCCGGCCCACCAGCAGGGCCCGTTCCATGTGGTCACTGCTGGTGACCAGCAGGGCATGGTGGATGCCCGAACGGCGCAGATCGTCCACCAGGGTGGTGAAGTTGCTCACCGTGTCGAAGGCGCGGTAGTCGAGATGCACCTGATCGGGCGGCAGCCCTTCGCGCTGCTCGAACAGCCAGTGGGCGTACTCGGGATTGGTGCCGCCGCTGACGACGACCGGCAGGCCATCCTGTCGGGCCAGGCGCGCCGCGGCCTTCTCGCGATCGACATCGCCGCCCAGCACCAGGATCAGCTGCGGCGGCGGCGGTGAGGGCAGCAACCAGCCGCGCGACAGCCACAACAAGCTGAGACCCAGGCTGCCCGCCAGCAGCCAGCGCCAGGGCAATCCCCGCCGCCGCGCTCGCGGCAGCACGCGACGGCTCCGGGCCGATGCCGCCGGCACAAGGTCCACCGGCCGCGCGCCCGGGGCCGCGGCCGGTGGCACCAGGACCAGAGACGGCGCACGACGGCGGCGACGGCCCCGCGGCGGCGGCGAAGTGCGGCGGCGGGGCTGGGGCGAACGGCCCATCAGCCCCCCTGCACCGGGCTGGTGGGATAGAGCGGCAGCACGGTGGCCCAGGGGGCCTGCAGCGCCGCCGCCTCCCGGGCCCGACTGATCGCCACCAGCTCGGCCACGTCGTCGGGCAGCAGGGGAACGGCCGGATGGCTGACCCCCGCAAACCGCTGCTCAGGCCCGTAGAGCCGCGGAGCGCTGAGCTCGGCGACGCCGCCGGGCAGCGCCGGCTCGGCCCGGTACTGGCCGGCCACCAGGCCGCGCCGCGGCAGCTCCTGCACCAGCCAGAACGGCTGGTCGTCCGGGGCGGTGGCGGCGGCCAGAAGGCGGCGGGCAATCAGCTGAAAACTGCTGACCCCGTCGAGGGGCAGGCCCAGCTGCTGGGCGAGGGTGCGGGCCAGCACCACGGTGAGCCGGGTGCCGGTGAAGCCGCCCGGCCCGATCGCCACCGCCAGGCGGCCCAGCTGGGGCCATTGCGGCGCCGGCAAGAGCTCTTCGACGCAGGCCAGCAGCTGGTTGGAGAGGGCGCGACCGAGGGGAAAGGCGGCCAGCTGGGGGGCAGGGGGCTCCTGGCCGCGCTGATACGGCCCCTGCAGGGCCACCCCCAGGATGTCGGTGGAGCTGTGCAGGGCCAGCAGCCAACCGGGCTGAACGGCCGCCGCGCCAACCGCCTGAGCGCACTCCCCGGCGTCAGCTTCGGCCAGGGCAGCTGCAGCAACAGCGCCGTCGACAGGAGCACGGGCGGCTGTCCAGCTGAGCGCCGTGGAGCCGGCAGCGGCTGATTCAACCGCTGTAGAAGCGGAGCCAGCAGCCGGGGGACTGACACTGGCGCCATCGCTGCTGTCAGCTGTGGCGCTGAACGCCGTGGAACGGGCGGCAGCAACACCCGCAGCTACGGCACCAGCGGCAGCGGCGGCAGTGGCACCAGCGCCAGTGGCGCCCGCAGAAGTGGCACCGGCAGAGGCTGACCGGGAGCTCACGAGGGCACCCCCTGATCGGGACAGAGCCGCTGCCAGCGGCCCGGATCAGGCCGGTAGTCGTCGCAGGCGCGCACGTCCCATTCGACCCCCACGGCGGCCTCGCCCAGATCGATCACCTGAACATGGATGCGCGGCTGCCGCGGCACCATATCGGGGGCTGCACAGAGATGGGCGACACCATGTTGCCGTTCAACCGCGTGGTAGGCCTGACAGCGGTCGACCCAATGGCAATCCACGCAGATGCACATGCCGCCTGAGGGCCCATCGCTACCCATTGTGTCGGCAGAAGCCAGCCGTCAAGGCGAGCGGCTGCGTCAGGTGCTGGCCCCGGAACACTGGCCTTTCGATCCAGCCCTGCTGCCGGCCGAGACGGCCCTGGTGGGGGGAGCCGTGCGCGATGCCCTGCTGGGCCGTCTGCGCCCCCACCCCGATCTCGATCTGGTGGTGAGCGGCGATGCCATCGCCCTGGCCCGCTCCCTGGCGAGCCGCTGCGGCGGCAGCTGCGTCGTGCTCGATGTCGAGCGCTGCATGGCCCGGCTGGTGCTCAAGGGCTGGACGATCGACCTGGCCCGCCGGATCGGCGACAGCCTCGAAGCCGACCTCTGGCGACGGGACTACACGATCAATGCCATCGCCCTGCCGCTGCAGCCAGGAGCGGCACCGCTCGATCCCACTGGTGGACTGGCGGATCTGGCCGCCGGCCAGCTGCGAGCGATCCGTGAAGCCAACCTGCTCGAGGATCCCCTGCGGCTGCTGCGGGGCGTGCGGCTGGCCGCCGAACTGAACTTTCAGCTCGAACCCCTCACCCACAGCTGGATCAGCCGCCATCACCAACGCCTGGCCGAAGTGGCGGGCGAACGGGTGCTGGCGGAACTGGAGCGATTGGCGATCGCCGCGTCGGGCGAAACCGGTCTGATCCTGGCGATCCAGCTGGGATTGCTGCAGGTCTGGGGCGGTGCAGGTGCAGCGGCCTGCCCCCTGCTGGCCAGGCTCGACCGGAGCAGCGGCCTGGCCCACGGACTGACCGCGGCGGAAAGCAGCTGGGCCCTGCCGCTGGCGCGCCTGGCCAGCTGCCTGGATGGGGCTGCGGTCGGACGCCTGCGGGGCAGCCGGCGGCTGCAACAGCGCTGTGAAAGGCTGCGCCACTGGCGGCTGCGCCTTGAGGCCCGCCCCCAGGCGGCCGCTGGCGGCCCGGCCGACGCCACCCCTTGCTCCGGGGAACTGCCCCGTGGGGCCCTTGCGGGCCTGGAGGAGGCCGAGCGTCTGAATCTGCAGCGCCAGCTTGA